>CALISO010000068.1 GCA_938041445.1 uncultured Saprospiraceae bacterium | reverse complement strand
AAAATCATAGAAGGTGCTGCTGCTGTAACCATCGCCAGTCTGATCAAGGATAAAGATCGATTCAAAGGAAGGAAAGTCGTGCTGGTGATTTGCGGAAGCAATATTGATATCGCTAAGATTAAGAAGATACTTTAATAGAAGCGAGAACTAGGTTGCGACCTATACATCCTAAAAAGGATAAGTCTTGGGATGCATTGTAAAGGTTTACCAAAGTAGCTATCTTGGCACAAACACATATTCATGGCTTCTCGACGTAATTTTCTACAACTCTCTTCTCTTGGACTTCCACTACTCGCAGATCCAGCATCGTTGTTTAATCAGAAGAAAGGGAAAAAGCCACTTGTGATCGCCACTTGGGATAGTGGTATACCGGTCGCAGAAGAGGCATGGAAAATACTACAAAACAAGACTGGAACTGCACTCGATGCAGTAGAAGCAGGAGCCATATCTATAGAAGAAGAACTCTCGTGCTGTGTAGGGCTTGGTGGTAATCCTGATCGCGATGGTATCGTCACGCTTGATGCATGTATCATGGATCACCAGTTCAACTGTGGTGCAGTAGCAGGACTCGAAAGAATCAAGCATCCCATCTCAGTCGCTCGTAAAGTGATGGAAGAGACACCTCATGTGATGTTCGTCGGAGCAGGTGCACAACAATTCGCTTTAGAACAAGGCTTCCCTCTTGAAGATGGAAAACTATCCGAGACAGCGCAACAAGCATATGACAACTGGATCAAGACTTCAGAATACAAACCAGTCATCAACATAGAGCAATCACAACTTAAAAACAAAGAGCCTAAGATGGGTAAAGGTGGCAGTGGGCCATCCGCTCCCATGAGACTTGAAGATGGTAGCTTCAATCATGATACTATGGGCCTGATCGCAATAGACGCGATGGGAAGATTAGCAGGTGCATGTACCACTTCGGGGATGGGCTTTAAGATGCGTGGTCGCGTCGGTGACTCCCCTATCATAGGTTCTGGGCTCTATGTAGATCCACAAGCAGGTGCAGTAGTAGCTACTGGTCAAGGAGAAGAGATCATCCGAACTTCAGGTTCACACTTGATATCAGAATTGATGCGTCAAGGGAAATCACCAATGAAGGCTTGCAAAATAGCCATTGAGAGAATAGTAAAAATCAACCCAGCTAAAGCTCGCGACTTTCAAGCTTGCTATATCGCCATCAATAGAAAAGGAGAATATGGTGCATACGCAATCCAGCAAGGATTTAGCTTTGCAGTACAGGATGAAGATGGAAGTAGATTAGTTAAGTGTGAGCACTATTTGGACATGTAATCTGAATCGATCAATAGTCTATTTGCAATAAGCTCGGCACTGCCGTTACGTTGTGTTCTGTTTTGGTATTTCAATTGAAGATGCCATGTCGTTCTATATTTTCTTCAATTCTGGAACGAAGAGATATAGCTTCTTGTCACCATGTATCCACTTAAGTCCTATTTAGATATTAGATCGTTTGCCACCATCAACTCTTGATATTCTTGTTCCGCGGTGAATCTAGCACTCTTCATTTTATAAAGTTCGCCATATTTAGATTCATACATCTCACTTAAAATCCAAACAACATCATCTATTGGACAGTAGCCATCTTTATAAGCCTTATGTATAATTGGAAAAATCTCTTTTTGCACATCCGCATCACCTGTGTGACCGATTATATATGGAATACCGCTAATCCCCACTTTGTCATACTCTTCTGGATTTACTGGATAACCATATTTGTTTAGATAAGCCTTTAGTTTCAAGAAGTTTTTAGTGTCATTGATAAATGACTTTTTTCTATGCTTATTGTGCTCTTCGGAGTCGTAACCAAACTCACTTATGATATTGAACTCATCATCATTTCTTAACTCTTGATCGTACACGAAAAGTTGTGTTAGGTAACTGCTCCTTTTAGAATCAGAATTTAAGTTCTCGATTTCTATTAAATCACTCTCATTTAATTTGATGTCTCGGCTATGGCTACAAGACATTGAAAGCAAAAATATCACGGAGAAGAATCTAATCATTTTTAAAAGCTTAAATGAGTTTTAACGGGCTACACATAACTGTGCGAAAGAATAGCTGTGAACAATAGAAGCTTACCTATATACTTTCTTTCCACTTCAGATAGTAGAAACCAGCAAGCTTGCCATATCCATCAAGTGTTGCTCTAATCTCTATATCGACTTCGCCACTAAACTTCCCTTTGAATCTATATACTTCGTGCAATGGATAATCTTTAGATTTTACCATTTGATAAAATGCAAGATCTTCATAATCCCCAACCATACCACTTATCGTTTCGTAATTAGTTCTTTGACTTACTTCATCTAACCCAACTATCACTTTTGCAATTGCTTCTTTATTAGACAATTCATAATAAACTCCAGTCTTTTGCCCGTTCAGCAATTTGTGAGAAATCAGCTTCGCGAACTCCAATCTTTCTTTGTTTATATTTTCTGTTGGCACTACATCATATTTAGAGCATGATATAGTACAAGTAACAATCACTAATAATAATACTTTCAGGTAATTCATATGTAGTTTGTTAGTCTTCTAAAGATACATGAAACAGGTTACATTTTTTCACAAGTCTTGTTCTGTCAATGAAATCAAGTTTCCATCTGGATCCTTAAACCATGCAATTTTGGCTTTACTCGGTGCAGTCCAAATACCTAAGTCATCCTGCCCAAAAAATTCATATCGTACAAACTCAACTCCTTTACTACTTAGATCTTTCACTTGAGTATCTATCCCTTCTATCTTAAATCCTAAAACTGTAAATGGGTGCGGATCAAAATTATTAACAACAGTGACTCGTAGGCATACTCCGCCTCCTTCAAATTCTAATGCATAATTATCTTCAGACACTAACT
>CALISO010000067.1 GCA_938041445.1 uncultured Saprospiraceae bacterium | reverse complement strand
AGAAGGGTGGCGGTTGATGCCAAAATACTGTTCGAACGGAGTGAGTTTATTTTGGCTTGATTTTTTTGCTTCGTTTTTTCATCTAAGGAAAAAATGAAGAAGTACGCTTAGAAAGTAAATCTCTAAAAATCAACCACCTTCCTTACTTCACCTCCTTTCAGTCGAAATGCCACCTCAATTTACAAGAGTCTTTTCCTAAATCTCAACTCACTTTACTGAAGAATAATCTTCTCAACAAATGTCTCGAGGGACTACATATTTCCGTAGGTCAATTGCCCTGACTTTAATTGAATAAATGCAGGTTTTTTATGGAGAGATGACCACTTACACTATCACATTAAACTTGGTCATAATTTTAATCTTCAAAAACCTCATTAAGCATTGTACATAAACCAATACACATTATCAGTTAGAAATTAATCTTAGTCTTAAACTTAGAATTAGTCTTAATCAGCCACATTATACATTTAGCCTTAACCATTATACATTAAAACACAACTACCCTCTCAACCCATCGCTCACCACTCTCACTCACAACTTCTATGACGTACATCCCTGTATGGTTCTCACTCAAGTCTAGAGTTACCTCCTCAGAATAATCCAAGTCTTGTGTCGCCACTACTTGTCCTGTCACATCTCTGACTGATAACTGTCCAATTACCATATCAGGTAAGTCGATAGCCAAGTTTCCTGTTGTGGGATTTGGGAATAATCGAATATTGTTTTTGTCATCGACAGTTTCTACTGATACTGGAATCCAGCAGATACCTAAATCATCGTTTTGGTATAAGACTTCATTACTCTCTTCATAGCAAAGAAGGTTAGTCTCGCGATCAGCTAAATAATTTTCAAACACTGCCAACAATCCATTCAGGTTACCGATTCCTTCAACCCAAACTTGATCGCCGTAAATACTGCCATCTGGGTCTTCTAAGTCTCGCAATACCAGTCTTTTTCTTTTGGAACCATCTTCTAGGCTCAATGAGTCTATGGCAGTAACCCTCAAGCGTCTATCTTCTGGCAGCAAGTAATGATTCAATGTGAACAAGTCACCTAATTCTAGAGAAAAATCATAAATCTTGTACTCTGTAATATTGGAATGAGTATACTCGAAAATCTGGCTATCAAATTGTCTAAATAGTCGACCAGTTGTCTCCCACTCACTCCCTTGTTGGTCCTCACTAATGAGTAATTCTTTATAAACGTGAGCCCATCCACCAACCAGATAATCAGAGAATGCATACATATAGTTGTCCACAGTCCCGCTTTCGGATGTTGAGACTTCATTCCATCGGTTAATCTCATTTGTCAGATCTCCGTAAAAGGAATAATTAGTCTCACCATCGATAAAGATTTCTATTTGACATTCTTCACCATCCATACATCCATCAGCATTTACCTTGAGTATCCAAAAATCTTCCTCGGCTCCAACCTCTGCAACTTTCTGCATAGAGCCGATAGCAACAATACTCCCATCAGGCATCTCTCTCAGTGCAGAAAGGTAGGAATCATTGACCCTTCCAATACCATCATAGGTGTAGTATCTCCTCTCCCATAGTAGTTCACCATTTGTGTCATATCTCACTATGAATCCAATATCATTCCCATAAAAATCACTATACTGGCCACTCAGCAAGAAGTCGTCATTGCCGCAGGTCGTCATCTCTAGCATAGTATAGCTTTCATTATCCCAACTTTCCCTCCAGTCACTTACTTGCCACAGACTATCACCAGTAAACGACACCCCTTTGATAGAATATAGCAGACTCTGATTATTATTCTCTTCAAAATGCCTCTGTGTGATGACGTACTTATCAGAGAGAATGGCATAAAATGGCGCTACTGTAGATGTCCTTTGATTAACTATCTCGTAAATAACTTCAGTCTCTCCTGAATCTTGATCATATTCAACAATAGAATAATCATCACGATCTGTAAGATTAGATGTACTAAAACATAGGAAGTTAAGCTTGTCGTTCGGACCTTCTTGGAGTTGGTGTATCCCATTGAAGTTATCTACACGGTACTCTAGATGATCCAGGTAGTTCCCTTGCTTATCCATCCTATGGATGTAACCAGGACCTTCGGAAGGATCATTGATATTGGAGCCAGAACCAAACATATAAATATCATCGTTGAATATATATTGCCCAAAGGCTGCAAGAGATAATCCTTGCGGATAACTTGAAACAAAAGAATTAAGTTCTTCACCATTGTAATCATCAAGCACCACACCTCCACAATAATCACTTGCACTATCTGTAAATTTTGCAAAACCGATATATATGGAATCATTCACGACTTGAATATTTTCCCAGTTGATTGGCTTTTTATCCTCAATGATTGTGTTCCATTCTAAAACCCCTTCATTTGAAAACTTATAAATATTTGCACAAGCAGCAGTTAAATTTTGACATACGACAGCCGACACACAATATATATTCCCCTCATCAGAAACTGCCATCCCCCATCCCGGCTCAAATGATTCTGGAATTAAATCAAATGTCATAGAGAAGTGTTGTGCAGATAAGCAAACACTAAAATGCAAAAAAAAGTATCCTAATAAATAGTGCTTCATTTTTATCAACATTTGTTCTTAACAAGAAAAAGGGGTAGCAGACTGCTACCCCTAAAATTACTAATGTTTCAATTTATTTTACGACAAACTTATCAATATACTCCAATCTGTCATTTACACTTACTCTGACATAGTATATACCTGTATCATATTGGGTCACATCCACTCTATGTAGGTTCTGAGCTGTAATAGTAGAGTCATCTACACATCTACCAAGGTTGTCCGTAATCATTATTTCCCCAGATTCTATCACTCGATCAAAGGTAATAGTCAGCTGTTCAGAAGTGGGATTAGGATACAGAGACCACTTTGATGTCACAGATGAGTCAGATCTTTTGTCTACCGATTTTTCAATTGTTGGCATTGGTAAGAATATTGATTCTCCAGTCAATATATGCCACAGTGATCGAGCATATGCACTATATGGATGAGTCTCCTGTGTCAGACCATAGAGGTGGTAAAGTTCACCTTCAGTAGGTTCGAAATCTCTTCGATTACAGAGTCTTTTGACATTGATCTGTTGCACAGCAGTATAATCTTGTAGCTCAGAATTATCTGTCGTGAACATTTCCAACCACAACCCTGCTTCTTGACATCTATCACAATCTAAGAGTACTGAATAGGCCTTGATTCGTAAAACATCATCAGATTGTCGATTATAAAGTGCAAAGGCTATATCACAATCTCCAATAATGACCAAACTATCAACATAATCTGACAGCGCATTGTCTAAGCATAGTTTAAACCGCTTGAGATCAAGTTCTTCTTGGTAAGAACGTGTACTGTCAATTTCTAATTCTTGTATACTAAGTTCTATGGCTGTGACCATAGAGTCCATATTTGTTTCATTAAGACTAAACTCGCAGAAGTTAGACTCGCCACTAGTAAATCCAGAAAAACCATCGCAATTATTGTCCTGTGCAGCAATGGCCTGAGCCGTAAATTGATCACTTAGGTCAGTTGGTATCAAGCAAGCATCTCCTTCCGTCGGATCAGGCTCCCAGTATGTAAATGGAGCATTAGTGCCATAAGCAATGAAATTAAATGAAGATGGACTATTGCTGAAGCAATTACCTGCAGATGTGGCGGGATTTCCAATATTATTAGCAAAATCAGACTGTGTTACAAAAATATCAGCAACTCCAGCATCACTAAAACAATTTAAATCAAAACTCGTCTCCTCGTTATATCCATAAACACCGATTCCATGAGCATGATCGACGAATTCGTTATCATCGACTGTGCTTTCACTACCACCAGTAGAATATAACCTGACACTCTTATCTTTTGTACTAAAGTAAGAGTTATCTCGAATCGTATATTTTGCTAAACCATCCATATCAATTGAAAACTTTGAGGCTCCCCAAGATTGGTTAAAGAAGATGAAATTATTATGGGCAGCCCCAGAGAATTTCATATCTCTTATATTATCTCTAAATTCATTACCTACTTCAATGTCATCATTTCCTATTCTATTAGAATGACTTATTGGTTGGTAAGAATAGTCTAAGTAAACACCGTAATTATTATCATTAAATAAACAATTGTTCTGAATGTTTACTGTTGCGTCCTCTCCATAAATACCCGAGTCTGATAATCCAGAGAATGTACATTCTTGAAAAACAACACCGTGATTATTCCAACCTGTAACTCCAGTCCCTTCGCATTCAAAAGTCACATTGGTAAAGCTACTCAAATCTCTACTATATGGCATAAAAGCTACTCCTCTTCCGCAATTAAGGAAGGTTGCATCTTCTGCTACTATCAAACCTCCGTAGTAATCAGAATTCCAGTCTTCACCCAGTTTTTGGCAAGTGATGCCTGTTCTTGCATTTTCTATTACGGCTTCATTTTTGAGTATAACAATACCAGCATCGCTTGGGGATAATGGACTCAGAGGATCTAAAGGCTGATTAGACCCATTTCCTTCTAATACTATACCTTTCCACTCTGCACCACAGCTAGTTATTCTCCCTCCATCAACTGTCAACTTACCACCCCGCTTAACAATGATTTTGGCATCTATCGCCATTGAAAGATTTTCCTCTACAGTAAGTTCTGCACCGGTTTCAATTATGATATCTCTATCAATCCACGTATCAAAATCAATTCTCAGTATCTCCTCTTGAGCTAGCGTATATGCGCAATCAACATATGAAACACAACTATTTCTAACATTCCTAGCATTTTTCATAGCTAAGGACCTATTTATTCTTGCTACTTGATCATTACTTAATGCGGCACCTTTATTAGAACCTTGCTGCATAATATTACCATCACAATTTACATGCGTTAAACCCAATGTATGACCAATCTCATGTGCCAATGTCCTTCCAGAATCTACTTCAAACCAATCTAAAATATCTTCTGGATCATAAGGAATACCATTGCTATCAAGAAAACACTCTGGTTTATTTTTTCTTAATAAATATCCTAAATAAAAATTCACAATCTGTGATTTATTCAATTGTTCTAGGTTATAAGGATTCGGAAATCTTCCAGTCCAGCTACCAATATTGCCATCAGGGTGATCGCAAGTTGTAAGATAATTTTCGTTTTCATAATGCGAATGCCATAGCCATCCTTCTATAGCAAAATATACATTTAATGAATTTTCACCATTTATGGAACTGATAACATTATCAATAATCCCATCATAAGGTGTATTTCCACATAAATCGTTATCACTTCCACAAGGGTCCCCAATTACAACTTGGTTACATTGATCTAGGTCCCAGGCGGATGTTTGGTTTATTTGATGAATAGAATAGTTTATTTCAAGTCCAGAGTAGGCTGAACCGTCGTCTGGGCAACCGTTACCTGAAAGATCCTCAAGTGTAGTTTTACATCTATCGAGCATATCAGATAAATATTCGTATTGTTCTGGGTTATCAAAATCCCAATTCCCAGTTCCGTCATCTTTATACAAAAAGATAAAATTCACATCTAGTTCTACTCGATCACATCCTTCATTTCCAGCAAAAAAGTCCTGACCACTTGCAGATAAAAGACCATTTGTCATCATTCCTTGCACTGAACTAAGATTAGTAACATCCTCCATCTGGCATGAAATCTCAGCAAACTGAGCATTAGCCAAACTTCCTGAAATTAGCATTGTTAAACACAAAAATAATTGTCTAAGAGTAACATCCATAAAAATTAAAATTTATCATCCACCATCACCATTCTTATTCTGATAAGTAACCTTTACATTTGCAGTCTCGATGTCGCGTCGAGTGAGTCTGCGTGATCCATTTCGATGGGTTCGTAGGCTCTATTTCAATAATTGTTTGGTAGTCGGCTTCTGGGTTAAAAAAATGTTTGTTTAAATCGTTGGGAAAAGGTAATGCATTAGATCAGGACGAGAAAGTACCCCTCTAGCACTATTTTTTATTATAATTTTTTACGATTACCCCCC
>CALISO010000066.1 GCA_938041445.1 uncultured Saprospiraceae bacterium | reverse complement strand
TAACAATCGACATACAAAATGTGCTAATTCGATAGTCAATGTTAGTAAAACTATCGTTTTCAATAAACAAACTATCAAAATGGTGTTTATATAATTATCTTAGTAGCTGTAAGCTATATTTTTTTTATTAAAAATCTAACTAATAATGACAATCGCAGAAATCAAAGACAGACTAGTAGCAGGTAACGACAGATTTACCTCTGATAACCTCGAAGGAAAACTTATCTCACAATCAAGACGAACAGAATTGACGAATGGCCAACAACCTCACACTATTGTATTGAGTTGTGCTGATTCAAGAGTTGTTCCGGAGTTGGCATTTGATTCAGGTCTTGGAGAATTATTCGTAGTCAGAGTCGCGGGTAACATAGCGAATAGCTCATCTATAGGTAGTATTGAGTATGCAGTAGCTCACTGTGGATCACAGTTAATCGTAGTACTAGGTCACCAAAGTTGTGGTGCAGTCACAGCGGCCGTCAATGGAGGAGATAATGGATATAATATCAACCACCTACTTTCACACATCACCCCAGCTATCTCTGCATCAGGTGATGGAGCAAGTATTGCTGATGTGGTAAAGAAAAATGCACAAATGACAGCTAATGAACTAAAGTCAAGATCTTCAATCATAGGAGATGCAGTTGCAGCGGGTAAGGTAGACATCGTACCTGCCTACTATAACCTAGATACGGGAAAAGTAGATTTTATTTAAGTCGGCAGAAATATACTTTTTCAAATAGAAAATGGAGTAAAGTCAATTGATTTTATTCCATTTTCTTTTATACCCCTTGCTAAGCACAATCAATTGTAGTTTTAACTTTTGCTGTAGACAACAATAATCAAAAACTATATACTTTAGTTGGGCAATCAATATTTTAAAACAATACACTTAATATGAAAAAACTTTTACTTACAACACTAACACTTCTAGTATTCCTCAATATTGTTTCCAGTCAAAATGATAACTGTGCATCAGCAATTGCATTAACTGTCAATGACGATTGTGTCGCTGAGGTATTTGACAATACTGGCTTGTCTCCCTCAGGTGATGGAGCTGAACAATTCTGTGGAGCAGCAGGAGAAGGTATTGACTCATGGTTTACTGCAACTGTTCCTCAGTCAGGCAATCTTGTGCTCACGACGGTTCAAGTTGGTGGAGGCTTATCAGATCTTGTTATGTGGACTTACACTGGCAGCTGTGGGGCCCTCGAGATATTAGACTGTGATGATGATAGTGGTTCAGGTGGTCATTCACAATTGTTATTTACAAATATGACTCCTGGTGAAACCATCTACATCAGAATCTTCGAATTTCAATCAGACGAGTTTGGTCAGTTTGGCATATGTGCATTTGTACCTGTGATAGTAGCAGAAGAGTTTACTAATGATGTTTGCAGTGACGCTATTCTCATTACACCAAGAGCAGATTGTTCTCCTCGAGTATTTACTAATGTAGGTGCCACAAACTCAGGAGATGGCTCAGAATTCAGTTGTGGGTCTGAGGGTGTAGGTAACGATACTTGGTTTGAAACGATCGTACCAGACAGTGGTAGTCTTACGATTGAAGTCACTGCCTCTGTGGTAGATGGATTTGGGGACTCTGTCCTTCAAGCGTATAGTGGAAGCTGTGGTGCACTAGAATTCATAGAATGTGATGATGATGGAGCTGGCAACTTACTACTATCTAGAATTGACTTGGCCGGTAGAACTCCAGGAGAGTCGATATACTTTGAAGTCATAGAGTATGGAAGTGATTTTGAAGGAACATTCGGTGTCTGTGTGTATGATGATTCGATATCTGATGTTCATGCTATATCAGACGTCAATATCAATATCTACCCAAATCCAACAAGTCGCTTTGTTCAGATTGACAACTTAGACAACCTAAATCTTGAATACTACATCTATGATTTGACTGGTAAGTTACTTCAGACAGAGAAGCTCCAAGATCAGATAGATCTAAGTAACCTAAACGATGGGTTGTATTTATTAAAAGCGATAAATACTGAGACAAATGAACAGATAGTTGAACGGATTACTTTGCAGAGGTAAGAGTTTACTGAATGATATCAGGATGAAAAAAAGGAGCCGTACTTATTAATACAGCTCCTTTTTTTGCTTCCTAAATTAGGCAAAGCATTATGCATCACCCGTGCATTCACAATCTACCCATCTGTACTCAACCCAAGCTTAGCAGCTCGCTTTTTCCATTGCTCTCTAGCTAACAATTGCATATCAGCAGTGGCATCTAGTTCATCCATAATCTCTAGACCGAAGAGAGTCTCTACGATATCCTCAGAGGTGAGGATGCCTTCTACGCCGCCATATTCATCTACGACTAGCGCTATTTGCTCTTTCTTTTCGATGAGATTTTCGAATATCCGGCCGATGCGTTCAGTTTCAGAAACAACGACGAATTCTCTATTAAGATCAGAAAGTGGATTTTCACCCTTCCCTTCTATCATATATTGAAACAGGTCATCCTTGAGTATGTATCCGATCATCTGATCTACTTGTCCTTTATGAATAGGAATCCGAGAAAATCGTAGATTCTTATTTTGCTCATAGAATTCTTGGATGGTTAGATTTCCATCTGCATGAGTAACCACTGTTCTTGGTGTCATCACATCTACAGCTCTGATCGAGTCAAATCTCATCAAGTTCTTAAATATGCGATACTCTGATTGTTGGATGACACCTTCTCTTGCTCCGATATCTGCCATCGCAGTGAAGTCAGTCCTACTGAGTACACTTCCATGCAAGTCTCCACCTTTGAATAGCTTAGTAATCTGCTGACTTACCCATACAAGTGGGAATAATAACCAGATTACAATCTTGACACCTCTAGTTGTGAACTTCGTCAAACTTCTCCAGTATGTCGCACCGATCGTCTTAGGGATAATCTCAGAAAATATCAAGATAGCAAGTGTCATCAAACTGGCAACAATTGCCTCAAAACTGATGCTCAATCCTAAGATATCCATCTTGTTGTCACTCCATAGCTTTCCAGCTTGTGCTCCTACAAGGATGGCACCTACTGTGTGTGCTATCGTATTCAACGTCAAGATCGCTGATAATGGCTTATCAATGTTGTCCTTGAACTCCTGCAAAGTATTCGCCACCCAAGGTGACTTATCCTTAATGGTCTCTATGTATGATGGATTGATACTGAGCAATACGGCCTCCCATATTGAGCATAAAAATGAAAATCCAATTGAAATAACGCAATAAAATATTAATGTACCCATAGATATGGTTTATTCGTAATATATACAAAGGTAGAAAAAAAGAGGAGACAACTTTCGTCATCTCCTCTACTATAACATTTGTTTTTATTTAGTTAGAACTAAGCTGCTGCGGAGTCTTCTGTAGGAGTTTCTGACTCTTGAAACTTTTTACCGTCCCATCTTCCTAACCATTCTACATCCTTACCGATTTTGATATATCCTAGATAGGCATCTACAGCCTCTTTTTTCTCCTTTCTTTTGATAGTGATTTTTGTAGGTCCTGTTTTGACTTTGAAGTAAAAAACTCCTTTTCCCATTGCAAAACTTTTCTTTCTCATCTAATATCTAAATTTTATTAATAAATAATCGTCTGACTATCAATGTGTCTCAATATTCTCAGCCGAAGCAGCCGAATATAATCTATTCTAACCAGAAAGTCAAGGCCTGCAACACATGTAACTGACTAAAACACAGGTAATAAGCACCTCAGAATATAAACATCGCTGATACTACCTTGCAGAATATTGACTCTGTATTATTTCTGATACCTAATCTCAATCACCTCAGAAGACTTGAGATCTGACTTGAGGATAATCTGTACTTCTTCCTTTTGAAGGTTGATATATTTGACAGCCATCGTATTAGGTGGTCGTTGCCCCACACTAGCAGCAAAGAGGATGAGGTAGTTCTTTCCGTTAGGATTTAATTCTAGGCGGAGCTTTTTAGACTTTTTTTCAAGAGAATAATTTTCTAAGATCCAATCACCGTTGAAGTTTACCGAAAGGAGGTCACCATCCTGCACCATATGATCAAATAACTCTACCTCAAATACCTTACTATCAGTGATGATTGTCTTACTCTTATCCTTAACTGCTCTATCGAGTATCTCAGTAGGTATAGCCATCACGATTTTCTGTGTACTACTGATCTGCTGAACGATTTCCAATTTTTTAGGATAGATGACTTTGAAGTAGTGAGGTACTTGTAGAAATTCCATCACCGGAATCCCTTGATTCTGAATCGTCAAGTTCATCTCATGGACGAATCCATTTCCATACTTATTAATCTTCGCGATTGCATTCTTATTGTGAGTGTAGTAGTTCATCCCATAATCGCTGTAATTCTCTTTAACTGGCACACCTTCGACGATATCTCTCACATTACCAATAAATTGCTCAATCTTAGGATTGAAGTTCGGACTTTTATTGAGTAGCGAGAATTTACTTGATACAGCAAGCTCTTTCTTAAGACGAACATACATCAGACCTACATTCTTGAGACTTGATGACATCTCCTTAGGTTTATCATTGCGAATGGCCTCCATTGTTTCAAGAGCACTTTGGTGCAAATTAGAAAATACATCATATGCTGCCTTACCCTGAACCGAAGGCTTTGATGTAGACAAATAGTTTGCGTCAAGCAATGCTGCGTACTCTTTATATGTCTTATAATAGTTCTTATACAACGCAACACAATTCTCGAGTAATCCATAGACACCAGGCAAGTTCTCTCGATCATTCAAGTCATTGAGATCTAAATATTTTTCGATGTCAAATCGCTTCTTGTCAATATCAGTGTTCAGTGCATTTAGCTGAACAGCTAAGATTTTATTCTTCTGTGGAATCGTCTTAGAGGCTGAGATGGCCTTGAAGTATGCTGCAGGAGATAATCGCTCGTAATAGTCTTGGCTACTTTCGTCAAATAGGCTCTTCGGCAAATCTGAATTGTCAAACCCCTGTAACTTGTAGCTGTCCATATCTACAAATCGATTGACATCCTGATTGAATAATTCAAACAGTTTATTTGCAACCATGATACCATGGATAGACTCATTCACAAAGTTAACCTGGAGGTTGATGTCATCAATTGCTTGGTTCTGTGCATCCATTGTATTTGGCTGTAGCCAAATGCCAAAAAACATAGAAATGGTCAATGTTATAATTGGTAATCTCATGCTCACAATACGTTTGGACAGGTAGAATAAGTCCTATCAAATGGTTAAATCATTGCTAAAAAATCAAACAAAGATTAGTATAACTTTTAATATGACCAATTCTGTTGCAGAATGCTTGAAGAATTGCCCTATTTTTGCGCTTCATTTTTATAAAGACAAACGAGTAGAATCATGGTCAAAATCACATTTCCGGACGGTGCAGTAAGAGAATATGCAGAAGGCTCAACGTCAATGGAAGTCGCTCAGAGCATCAGTGAAGGTCTCGCAAGGAATGTCCTAGCAGCTACAGTCAATGGTGAAGTATGGGACGCGAGTCGCCCTATCAATACAGACGCTACTATCAACTTTCATACCTGGAAAGACAAAGAAGGTAAGTCCACTTACTGGCACTCATCAGCTCACTTGATGGCAGAAGCTATGGAAGCTCTCTACCCTGGGACTAAGTTTGGGATCGGACCAGCAATAGACAATGGATTCTACTATGATGTTGATACTGGAGATGTCACTCTGACTCCTGCAGACCTGCCCAAGATTGAGAAAAAAATGATCGAGCTTGCAAGGGAGAAAAACACTTTCGAACGAAAAGAGGTGAGTAAGGCAGATGCAATCAAGTATTTCACTGAGAAGAATGATGAGTATAAGCTGGAACTCATCGATGGTCTTGAAGATGGACAGATTACCTTCTACAGTCAAGGAAACTTTACTGACCTATGTAGAGGACCACATATCCCTCATACTGGCACAATCAAAGCTGCCAAGCTAACAAGCCTTGCAGGCGCCTACTGGAGAGGTGATGAGACTAATAAGCAGTTAACTAGAATCTACGGAATCACATTCCCCAAGCAAAAAGAACTCACAGAATATCTTGCCTTAGTTGAAGAAGCAAAGAAGAGAGATCACCGTAAGCTTGGTAATGAAATGGAGCTTTTTATGTTTAGTGAGAAAGTTGGATCAGGTCTCCCTATCTGGTTGCCCAAAGGTACTCAGATAAGAGAAAGACTACAGAACTATCTCAGATCTGAACAAGAGAAACTAGGTTATCAGATGGTCGTCACTCCTCACATTGGACACAAGAATCTCTATGAGACTTCTGGTCACTATGCTAAGTACGGAGAAGATAGTTTCCAACCTATCAGTACGCCGAGAGAGGGGGAAGAATTTCTTCTCAAGCCTATGAACTGTCCGCATCACTGTGAAGTCTATGGGCACAGACCACATTCTTACAAAGAGCTACCATTGAAGATTGGAGAATTTGGAACGGTATACCGATATGAACAAAGTGGTGAGTTGCATGGACTCAGTAGAGTGAGAGGATTTACACAAGATGATGCACATATCTTCTGCACTAAAGATCAGGTAAAAGAGCAGTTCCTAGAAGTACTCGACTTGACGACTAGAGTATTAGCTAAGATGGGATTTGCAGAATTTACAGCGCAGATCTCTCTCAGAGACCCGAATAATCCAGAAAAGTATCTCGGATCAGATGATAATTGGGATTCAGCAGAGCAATCAATCATCGATGCCTGTGCAGAGGTCGGTCTAGATGCTGTACAAGTTGAAGGAGAAGCAGCATTCTACGGACCAAAACTTGACTTTATGATCAAGGATGCTCTAGGTAGGTCATGGCAGTTAGGAACAATCCAGGTAGATTACAATCTCCCAGAGAGATTCGAACTAGAATACATTGGTGCTGATAATCAGAAGCATCGTCCTGTGATGATTCACAGAGCACCATTCGGATCGATGGAGAGATTTATGTCTATCCTTATCGAGCATACAGCGGGTAAGTTTCCACTGTGGTTAACACCTGAGCAATATGTCATCGTTGCCGTCTCAGATAAGGTACTAGACTACTGTCGCCAAGTACAAACAGAACTTGCAAAACACGATATCCGAGGTATCATAGATGATCGTAATGAGACGATAGGCAAGAAGATTAGAGACAATGAATTGAAGAAGATTCCATTCCTTCTCATCGTAGGAGAGAAAGAAGTAGAAGGGAATACCATCTCTGTCAGAAGACAAGCAGAAGGTGATAAAGGATCAATGACGATCAGTGAATTTGCTGAGCACTTCCAAGGAGAACTGGAAGCGAATAATTAACTAGATTTTTCAGTGGAGAGTAATTTGGTGGATAATTGCTAGTAGGATTTCTATAAGCTGTATATCCAGTGACATCCTGCTAAATAGTTAACCTCTATCACCAATATCCTTCAACCCTTCTGTCATTGCTTTGATGATTCCTTTGTGGTTTGGATCGTACTTCCAGTTAGTGTCAAAGTAATGGAGGACATCAGTATTAGCCTGCTTACCGATGGCTAAAGCATGGAACTGGGTATTCTTGTTGACTTGATAGTGCTTGATCTGTGCTTGGACGTCATCACCTAACTTATACATGATAAAGTCCGAGACCATTAAGATATCCGCATCTTCATAATTTTCTGATTCTAGTTGACGCAGTGCTTCATAGAGTGCAAGCGTTGCATCAGTACCTCCAAAAAATGACATCTGTAAGAAGGCTGCAATCTCATCGATACTCTCAGCAATATTATAAAGATCAAGCGTCTTCACACCGGTAGAGAAATTAATTAAGTAGGCTCGCCGCTTTTGATGCATTGCCATCTTAAGTACACCAAGTGTCATCACTTTTGCAATTTTTTCTGGTAGACCTTCCATACTTTCACTAGTGTCTACACAGATGATGAAGGGACCTTTTTCCTTCTGCTTGATACGGCTATTGACCTCCATATAATGGTCTTCACTCTTGACCAACTTGCGATCTTCATATCTGAATGTCAGTAACTTACTATCCGCATATTTCTTGAGGAAGTAGACTTCTGAGTCTTCATCACTGAGCATACTTGCCTCCGAACTCAACATTTCAGAAAGTCTATTACTCGTATCTGTGCCAACTATCTCAGCTCGCATTGTCTCATCACTCACCCACTCTTGACGGACGATTGTTTTTTCAAGGAGTTCTTCTTCGAGTTCTATCTCGGCTTCTCGCATACTTCCAAGTAAGTCTGCCAGCTCTCGGATACTATCCTCGTCCTTGAGAAATTCTGTATAACGTTCTATCAAGTCAAAAGATGTCTTTTGCCACAACTTGCGAGACATATCCCATCCAAAGTACTCAGAGAACGGTTCGACTAAATCTCTAAGCTTATTATACTCCTCTACCTTATTGGACAAGAAGTCAACATAATCTTCTTTCTCTTCATCAAACTTACCTAACTGAAATTCCAAAATCTTGGCATAGAGTAAGGCGTCCCATTGAGTGAGAAGATCTGTAAAGATGAGTTCTATCTGTGATTGATCATCTGTTGAAATTGTATCTAGTGATTTTGACTTGATCAATCCATCAAACTTGGATTGGAAAAAACTTGTATCCAATTCATCTCGACGATAGAGACCTGATAAGTACGTCGGCAATGCCGTCCATCGCTGGACGAACGCCTTAGTCGGCGTCACGGACCAACTACCAAGCCGCATCTCCTCGTCATCATATGGATGTTTAGCTCGTATCTTCTTGTAGGATTGTTTCAACCAATAAATTGTGTCAAGTATTACACGCTTCTTGATAGTGGCATTTTGATTGATCACCTCAGCAAGTCCTTCTATCAGAAATATGTCATCAAGTGCCTTCTTAAAATAGTTATAGTACTTATCGCTGAGATCAGGTATAGCATATCGATCTGAGTCAAATTTGTTTTGAAGATATTGGATGATATACTTTCGCATCTTTTTATCCAACAATCCACCAAAATCGATGAACCTTGTATACTCTGCTTCTAGTTCCTTATGGATGTCAGTTGTCACAGGTCGTCGTTAGGATTGTGTATAGAGATATTGATTCTTCTCAAGAGTAAGTTTGAGCTCCTTGAGTTCTGATATTGTCTTATCGTAATTGCGAGTTACTACCTCTGATAAGTCTTCATCCACGAATAAGTTATCCCCAAGATTCTTAATTTCTTCAGGTGTCTGAGATTCTAGATTTTGGAGTTGTTCGTTGACAAATGTGCTAAGTGTATTGTATCGTTCGTCCCAAAACTTCTTTAAGATGCTATGAGGTTGCTTGATGATGTACTCAGTCTTTTCTTCCACCTTAGTCTTTAACTTGTACTCGTGTGGCTTGGAGTCGTGGCTGATAACAATCGCATTATCCTTTTTTGATTTTTGGCCTTGCATCCGATTGACAAGGTTCTTTTCGACATCATAGATGTTGATGATTTTAGACTCATCTACCGATAATCCTCTAAACTCTTTAACCTTGACATAGACTCCTCTAAATTTCGAATCTATCTTTACGATTTCAAAAAATTCATCATCTACAATCATCAACTGATCTCTAGAAACGGTATGAGGAATTCGGATTTCAGCATTGATATCTTCTTGGAAGTCATTAACCTCACGTTTGACATTATTGAGATTGGCACTAAGTGAATATCCATGATCTGCGATGGTCTGCACCAGTGTTTGTTGGATAAAGTCTTTCTGTGAAGGATCACTCCAAAGGCAATGCTTAAGCAAAAAGCAATCCATCAAATCAACTCTACCTCGGCCATTGACAAAGGCAGAAGTTCGGCACAATCGGATAATCTTTTTCCATCGTCTATCATTCGTGACGATTGGCATCCCGATACCTCGAGCATTGTATTCTTCAAGTTTGACCTTGACAACTTGGATCGTATTGATAACTTCAGCGGGGACTTCGATTTGATCTATTTGTGAAGACCAATCATCAAGTTGCGCAGTTGTAAATTTTACACCAGTCGGGATTTTGTCTTCATAGACATCATTGACGTTCGTAATCATATCGACGAAGTTCTTGAGCTTCTTGATATTGCCAACTTCTAGTCTGATTAAGAATCGATCCCAAATTGGTGCAAGGTTAGTCGTCGCCGGTGGCAGTTCATTGGAGGCTGTAATGATTCCTCTGATATTGACCTTAGTATCTACGTCACCATTACGATAGACTTTCTCATTGAGTATTGTGAGTAGAGCATTTTGGATTGCTGGGCCCGACTTCCATATCTCATCAAGGAAGACAATATTAGCACCTGGCATATAGTTCTCGGTTAGTCGCTCGTACTTATCATCATCCTTGAGACGCTTGATAGACACCGGACCAAACACTTCGTCAGGCGTACTAAACTTACTCATCAGGTATTCAAATGAGATTCCATCCTTGAAAGCAAATTTCAGACGTCGAGCAATCAAACTCTTGCCAACTCCAGGAGGTCCAAGTAAAAATATACTCTCACCAGCAATAACACTTAACAGTGCTAAGTGCATTCCTTCCTCTCTTTCATATAAGTCCGCACTTAAGTGGTGCAATAACTCCTTGACTTGACTATGTACTTGCGTAGCTTCTCCTGACATCGGTTTCGATTGTTGAAGCTATAACATAGAGATGGTTATTCAGTTCAGAAACTGAAATCACTATTACAGAAAACTATGAATCGAGGTACTCCTCTGAAAAGATTAATAGTTGAACTTGAACTCAACTCTTCGGTTAGTCTGGCGACCTTCAGATGTATCATTAGGCACT
>CALISO010000065.1 GCA_938041445.1 uncultured Saprospiraceae bacterium | reverse complement strand
AATATGATTGGGAGTATTTGCACCAGCAGCTTAGTCTCCATAATGGGCTGTCTTTCGAATAAGAACAAGTAAATATTGAAGAATACTGCTGCGAGACCTGGAATTGTCACTGCGTATACTAGGGTAGAGTAGATATACTTCCAAGGAGATATCAATGCATCTTCTTTACCAACTATAAAATGTAATACACCTATAATCACTAAAATAGCTATACTGTATCCCATAATCAGGGAGGGATTATTCGCGAAGGATTCAAGGCAATCTCCTAGAGTCATATGTTAGTTATTTGTAGAGCTGTAAACTAGAGTCCCATCAATAGTTTCGTAGGGTCTTCTAGTAGTTCTTTCACCTTGACCAAGAATCTTACAGAGGTAGAACCATCTATAATTCTGTGATCATAAGAGAGTGCAAGATACATCATTGGTCTAATCTTCACTTCTCCATCTATAGCAATTGGTCTCTGCATAATACTATGCATACCTAGGATTGCTGATTGAGGGCGATTGATTATAGGTGTGCTCATCATTGATCCGAATATTCCTCCATTAGTGATCGTGAATGTTCCTCCACTCATCTCATCTAGAGTGAGCTTACCTTCTCTTGCTTTGATTGCTAGAGCTTTGATTTTATTTTCAATTTCACTGAAGTGCAGTGACTCAACATTATGTACTGGTGGCACCACTAGGCCAGTCGGAGTCGATATTGCGATACTGATGTCAGCATAATCATGATAAATGATGTTGTTTTCTTCAATCTGTGCATTCACACCTGGGAATTCCATTAATGACATTGCACAAGCTTTTGCAAATAAGGACATGTAACCTAGCTTCACTCCATATCTATTGACAAAATCTTCTTGGTATGTTTTTCTTAGCGCTTGGATGTTAGTGAGATCAACCTCGTTGAATGTAGTCAACATGGCAGTTTCGTTTTTCGCTGCTACTAATCTAGAAGCGATAGTCCTACGCATTCTGCTCATCTTCTCTGACCTAGTTCCTCTTGAGAATGCAACTTGAGGAGTACTAGCAGCGACTGGAGCTGAAGGAGCTTCTGCAGGTTTACTTGCAGCTTTTTGAGCATCTTCCTTTGTGATTCTGCCATCTTTACCTGTACCATCCACCGTAGATGGATCCACATTTTGCTCTCGCATAATTTTGCCAGCTGCTGGAGATGGATGACCTGAAGCGTAACTCGCTGTTGCAGGAGCGGCAGGTGTTGGTGCAACTTCTTTAGGAGCTTCCTTCTTTGGTTCTTCTGCTTTAGCCGCAGGAGTCTTATCTCCTCCGCCAGCTGGCTTAGCTGCACTTGTATCTATCTGAGCTACGATAGCTCCTATTTCGAGATCATCGTCTTCTGCGGCAACATGGATTAGTTTTCCTGCAGCCTCTGCTGGAAATTCTAATGTGGCCTTATCTGATTCAAATTCACAGATGGGTTGATCGAGTTCTACATAATCGCCATCTGCGATTAACCATTGTGATAATGTGACTTCTGTAATTGATTCCCCAATAGTTGGGACTTTCATTTCGACGATGCTCATAAGTTAGATTTCAATTTGTCTTTCAAAAATAGTAGAGTCGATTACCAATTGCTATCTTTACATTAGATATCTATATCAATTTTTCAATCACCCTAAACTCGCATTTAGACTCATCTAAAAATTATGTCATTGCGAACAATATTTCTGACTTTATTCATCACGACAATTGCTGTGAGCATTGGGAATACCCAATCACGCAATGTCGAGGCAATCAGAATTGATGGTGAAATCACAATTGACGGTGAGTTTTCTGATTGGCCAGCTTCTGCACCTAGCTGTAATGACTTTATCCTTAATGAACCTAGACCTGGTGATCCATCCGACTTTGATACAGAAGTTTCGATTCTATACGATGACCAAGCGATTTATATTAAAGCCTTGTTAGCCGATACACTTAGCTTGATACGTACAGATTTAACAGCTAGAGATGAGACTGGTAATGGAGATTGGTTTGGGATATTTATAGATCCATATGCAAATGGATTGACAGCTACATCTTTTCTTGTAACTGCTGCTGGTGTTCAGATCGATTCAAGATGGGAAGGGGACAATTCTGATACCAACTGGGATGCGGTATGGAATAGTAAGGTCGTGTTGACAGAAGACGGGTGGCAAGTTGAAATAGAGATTCCTTACGCTGCACTCAGATTTGGCGATGATGATGTGCAAGACTGGTATATTAATTTCGGCAGATATATTCGACGAAACAGACAAATTGCATATTGGAGCCCAATTGATCCTGCTGAGAATGGGGTGATGCGACAAGCAGGAACGATTCAAGGTATTACCGATATAGAATCACCACTCAGATTGTCTCTTACACCGTTCGTTGTAGGCACGAATAATACAAATGTGAATGGATCTTCAAATACATTCGGTGCTGGTATGGATCTTAAGTATGGGTTAACGGAAGCATTCACCTTAGATATGACATTGATACCTGATTTCAGTCAGGTACAGTCAGACGATGTAGTCGTTAACCTTTCACCATTTGAACAATTTTTTGAAGAACGTCGACAGTTTTTCACTGAAGGAATTGATCTTTTTGAAAGAGCTGGTATCTTTTACTCTAGACGTATAGGTGGTAATTTATTCTCAGTAGACAATGTACCAGATGGATCTGATAATGTAGTGATTCCTACTAGAGCAAGGTTGCTCAATGCGAGCAAGATTTCTGGAAGGTTTCAAAATGGATCAGGGTTAGGGTTGTTCAATGCTGTGGAGGCTAAGGAGGAAGTTGTCGTAGATGTAGATGGATCTCCAGAATCGGTGACTATTCATCCATTAACCAATTACAACGTGGTTGTCTATGATCATGTGATGAAGAATAATTCTTATGTGAGCTTAATTAATACCAATGTTCTTAGACAGGGTGATGCATTGGATGCAAACGTAACAGGGACTGAATTCCAATTACGAACACCAAGTCAGAAATGGCAACTCTCTGGACAGGCTGCGGTTTCACAACGCATCGCAAGTAATAGAGATAACGCTATTGGACATAAGTTCGGGGCAATAGCTGCAGACATTCATGGTAAATGGATAACTCAGATTGAGTATAATGAAGAAAGTGACACTTATAATCCCAATGATCTAGGCTTTTTATTTAATAATAATGAACGATCGGCTAATTACTACATCGAATACAATCAATACGAACAGACTGAGAAATTTACTAGGTGGAGAATGTGGTCTAATTCTGGTATAAATGCCTTATATCGACCTAATATCTATACAGGTGCATTTATTGAGGCTGGTGGATTTTGGTTTACTCGAAATTTCTTCGCCTTTGGATTTAGCTCTGGGATCTTTCATAACGATAAGAACTACTTTGAACCTAGGACATCTGATTTTTCACGATATTGGGATCAACCAAATGGTAGTTATTTCAATCCATTCATCTCTACGGATTATAGTAAGATGTTTGCTATTGATGCAAGAATCAACAGGCAACATTACTTTAATAATGGACGTCGTAACACAACATTTACGATAGAGCCTCGAGTACAAATTAATTCTAGGTGGTTAGTAGTCTTTGAATCTAATTATACGATTATTCGGAATCGTGAAGGCTTTGTCAATAAGGCATCTTTTGCATATGGTGATTATGGTCTCAGCGATGATGATATCCTGTTTGGCCTAAGAAATAGAAATACATTGATCAACACGATCTCTACTAATTATGTCTTCACCAATCGGATGTCTATGGATTTACGAATCAGACATTATTGGGATCAAGTAGATTATGATGAATACTATACGCTTGAGGATGAAGGACAATTAGAGAGATTTGCCTTTGATGGGATAGATGAAAATGGTGACCCAATCTTCAAGTCTAATATCAACTTATTCAATATTGATCTTAACTACTATTGGCGTTATGCACCTGGTAGTGATATTATCTTCTCGTACAAGAATAATGCATTCAATAATGCTTTACTAGATGGATATAGTAATAACCTCAATAGCCTATTTGATGGTAGGTCAAATCATACATTTTCTTTAAAGATCCTCTACTTCTTAGATGTAAATCAAGTGGCACAAGGGTTGCGAAGGAAGAACACGGATAAGCAATTTAGACAGTCTCGTTAAGACAGTATTCTGAAGTAGTAGACGTCACTTTGATTCCTAATGATGTCGTCTACTTTGAATTCATTGCCTTGATTAGCACATTCTTCTTTGAAGTTGAATGTAGAGCACGTCTTGGGCAAACCAGAAAATATCAAGGTGAAAAAGTGATCCATCATCGGGTAGACATCTGTCCACTCAGGGTAAAGGGAAATGCGATCTTGGTGTACGAGCTCACTCCTGTGAGGTGAATGTTGGTCATAGAGATATGAGGTTGGCCATATTCTGATCTTACTGCCGTAAATACCGGGCTCATAGAGAAAGTGCATCACTACCTGACCCATCTCTTCCGTCTGAGTAAGGAGCTGCTTTCTGATCTCTGGGGAGATATCAATTTTAGGTTTGTCTATAGTGATGACGGACATAAGTCTATAATGGCTAAGTTTACTTCTAAGATTAAATTTAAGTGAATTTTGAAATCTTATATTCCCAATCTTGTAGATAATTTACCGATAAGAGAGTGAAGATGCTAAGAGACAATTAGCAAGCTGATTGAAGGTAGTGCTAAGATTGCTATGCTTAGTTATTGAGTCATTGACATTTTAGGTTGATGAAACTATTGACTATAAATATTTGTACATATATTTGTACATAAATAATCAGTGATGAATATTACCACAGTTTCCGATTTTCGCAAAGATATTAAGGCCCATCTTGATGATGTAGTAAATAATGTAGAACCATTAGTCATCAAGCGAAGTAAGAATAATGGTGTTGTTGTTATTTCATTGGACGAGTATAATGCCTTATTGACAACACAGCATGAAATGAGCTCTGTGGCTAATGTCAAACGATTAGATCGTGCAATTGATCGCCTTAATAAGAACCACGGAGAAGTAAGGGAGTTAATTGAAAAGTAATGCATATTGTGTTCGTTAAAGAATCTTGGGAAGACTATCTCTACTGGCAAAAGACAGATAAACAAAAGCTGAAAAGAATCAATATACTCATTAAGGACATCATCAGAAATCCTTATTCTGGAATAGGTAAACCCGAAGCTCTAAAACATAAGTACTCTGGATTCTGGTCTCGTAGAATAGATTCTGAGCATCGACTGATTTATCGGATCCAAGATGAGCAATTGCAAATTGCAAAGTGTAGATTCCATTATGAGTAGGAGAAGTTGCGCTTAGAGGTGGTACGGCTCTCAATGGTAGTGATCATAGCATATGGCAAAAGTCTTTTAGCCCAACCTTCCAGCCACATATCCCGTAGTCCAAGCTGATTGAAAATTGTAACCGCCAGTGATGCCGTCGATATCAAGAACCTCTCCTGCAAAGTAGAGATTTTTGACCACCTTGCTCTCCATCGTTTTCATATTGACAGAGTCGAGACAGACTCCTCCAGCGGTAACGAATTCTTCTTTGAAGGTGGTCTTGCCTGAGACTTCATACCGATCATTAGTCAATGTTGTGACAAGCTTATTGATACCACTCTTGCCGAGTTCGTGCCATTGCTTTGTGTGTGGTAGGTCGCACTTCATTAAGAGGTAAAGCCAAAGCCTTGAGGGAAGCATCGCTGGACGATAATTTTGTAAGAGTTTCTTTGGGTGACTTTGCTTGATAGCGAGTAGATCATCTTTGACTTGTTCTTGGTTTTTTTCATTGACCCAATTAACTTGTACGATGAATCGATAGTCTTTATCAGCGAGTACTCTAGCTCCATAGGCTGAGAGTTTTAGGATTGCAGGCCCACTCATTCCCCAATGTGTAATGAGGAGTGGTCCATCTCCTTGGAGTTTTTCTCCTTCAATGGTTGTCATTGTATGCTCAACTACAACTCCCATCAATTCTGTGACTGACTCACTTGGCATATTGAACGTGAAGAGCGATGGTACAGGTGTTACTATCTGGTGTCCTAGTGATTCTAACCAAGTCAATCCTCGTGCTTTTGGCGAGCCACCAGTAGCAACAATGACTTTGTCAGCTGTGATAATTCCTGAGTCTGAGTGTAGTAGGATTTTATTATCCTGTTCTTCAATCTGCGTAATAGCATGACTTAACGTTATCGTGATACCTAGCTCCCTGGCTGCATTCTCAAAGCAATCAATGATGGACTGAGAATCTTGACTTACTGGAAAGACACAATTATCTGGCTGGGTCATCAAAGGGACTCCTCTAGTCTCAAACCATTCTTCTGTATGCTTGGTATTGAAAATATTGAAGAGTTTTTTTAGTTGCTTACCTCCTCTTGGATATGCCTTGGTGAGTTCGCTGATTGATCTTGTGCCATTAGTGACATTGCACCTGCCACCACCGGAGATTTTGACTTTAGCAAGTGTCTTTTTTGATTTTTCGTAGATGGTGACTTGAGCATCTGGGTGATGTTCTTTCACTGATAGTGCTGCGAAGTATCCTGCTGCTCCTCCTCCAATAACTGCGACGTGTTGCATTGTGCAAAGGTAGGGGATATGTTAGTTGGAAGTAGCCTCTATAGGCTCAAGATTGATCTCAGTCTACTATCGATGATTCGTAGCGTATCAAAGTCTAAACCTTCAATATATTTTAATTGTCTACCCTTCCATTCTATTGCTAGCATTTGGTTTGTAAGTATTACTCCTTGAGTATTTTGTTCTTTGTTGAGTTTGACTTCAATGGTATAGCCTTTGCTCTTCGATGTAATTGGCAGGCAATAACACAATCCAAATATATTATAAGCATGAGGTGTCAATATCACTGCTGGTCTT
>CALISO010000064.1 GCA_938041445.1 uncultured Saprospiraceae bacterium | reverse complement strand
CCTGCTAATATCAAGTACTCTACCTTGAAGCCATCAGTGCTAATCTCTTTTGCTTTGATCAAATCTATGAGCTCCCCAAAATCTGTAGCCAATGCAATGATATCTAGTCTTTTCTTGATAAAAGCGCTTCTGGAAGGATCTATTGTTACGTGAGTGATCAGATGCTTATGTTCATCTTCTTCATTGAATAAATACCTTGATTCAAGTTTGCATAACATACTCTCCGTAGTGTCGTACCTGAAGAAGTAGATGTGTTTGTTGTGCTGTATGGTATTGTGAGATGGCAGCATTTATATGCTAGCCTTTAGCAATTCGCTGACTATCGTATGAGAATTGCTCTTCAATCTGACGATTGTTTCTTGATCTTCGTATTTGAGATAATATGCCATCCAGACTAGTCTATCATTGGATAGATAACCATTCACTGTCATCGCCATCGTATATGGTGGGATACCCTCGAATGCATACTTGACAAGTAGCACCATAGAAAACGATTCACTATTCTGTCTATAGCTGTCAATCACTACCGGAACACCGATCTCAGCATCTAGACCTACCTGGTCAATTTCCTTTGAGAGTTCATCCCAGTTCTTAGTGATGAAGTTGTCTGACAACATCTGCCGCATGTCATCTAGTAGAGATCCATCAGCTTGATAGTTTTGTAAATCATTGGTCGCATAGACCTTAAAGTAGTCATCAATATTGACCAACTCCAGACTGTACATGGCATCATATGTCTCAGTATTAAGATAAAACCCTAGGACAGAATTCATTGAGACTTCTGTCGCATCTGCTAGTTCTTTAACGACTGCCTCCGTATAGCACTCCTGGTAGCCGTCGATAGCTGGCAAGCATATCTTCTTCTCTCCAAAAGTCGCTTCTCGGGCACAAGGTGTATGTTGTGAATGTGCAACATAGTGGCTCACAATAATGATTATCGCACTCAATAGTAATTTCTTCATAGTTTCATTTGCTCGTCCACTGATCATCAATACCTCTATTCTCTCTACCATGAGTCATCGATACATCACCTTGTTTCTAGCACTCAATTTATCGCTTTTTCTAGAACCTGTTAATGCATCAATGTATTCTAGCGCATTACGAATGCCAATAATGGACTGAAGGACTAACACATTAAAGAAAAATTACATTTATATAAATAAAGTTGGGGGATAACTAGGGGTCTTTAATATCTTCACCCTTTTAAGAGAGTAGGAAAGAAAAAACGTAACGCATTTTATTGGAAATCAAGGCTAAATACAAAAAGTTGTTTTTCGAGTGGCACAATCCATTGTGTAACTATGCCAATCGAATAGTCAAAGACCGAAGTTCGGCGTCCGATATCGTGCAAGATGTATTTGTGTATGTATGGGAGAAGCGGGATCAGCTAGATCTTGATCAGAATATCAAGTCCTATCTATTCCAAACCACCTATCACCGCTGTATCAATCATCTAAAGCAATCTAAGATTGTACCACTGTCCGATGATGAATACAAAATGAGCAATACTGCCAGTGATGAGGCTGAATTTCAGCGTGAAGCTGATATCTATGCTAAAAAAGAACGCATCATTAAGTCGCTACGACATTTGCCTCCTAAATGCAAGGAGGTATTTGTACTCTCGCGGCAAAATGGTCTAACTTACACCGAAATTGCAGAAAGCTTAGGCATTTCTAAAAAGACGGTAGAGAATCATATGGTGAAAGCACTATCGATCCTTAGAACTAACCTTAAAAATCTAGCAACATAACTATACAATGAAAATAACGGATATCATAGCTCAGTACCTCTTATCAAAAGAGGGTCAACAGGAGAGAAACCAACTCGCTGAATGGCACGATGATACCTCGAAGAATATCGAAATTGTCAAAGAATTAGATTCGGTCTGGGAAGCTACCGAAGATTTTAGCGACTATGAGACATTTGATACGAATGCAGCGTGGTCAGCACTTGATAGTAAAATCAGTGAAGAGCCTAAGCAACCACTTATCAGTACCAAGTTATTGGCTGCAGCATGTGTGGTCTTATTAGCAGGTCTTGTGACATGGAATCTTATAGATAATCATAACACAAGTGGTGATAAAGCCTTACCTAATCATACAACTGATGATAGCAGTATGTCATTTGCTCTTGAAGATGAATCAAGAATCTGGCTCAATAGTAATAGTGAATTCGTTCAAGTATCCGATTTTACTGAAACAAGAAGTGTCTCGCTAGAAGGTCACGGATACTTTGAGATTGCGAAGGATAAGAAGCGTCCATTCACCATAGATACTGATATGGGGACAATCAAGGTCTTAGGAACAGCATTTGACTTGAACTGTGATCCCAACACATTTGACTTGAAAGTCACTGAAGGTAAGGTTGCTTTCACTAATAAGAAGCGGACTTATGAGATCAGCGCTAATCAGCGACTAGTGATGGACAATGGTGTCTATGTCATGATAGATTGGTATGATCATCATGAGGCTGATTGGAGATTTGAAAATCTGTCTTTTGACAATACACCACTCTCAGAAGTACTCACCACTCTATCCACTACATTCCAGGTGACATTTGACAATAGTGACAATCTTGATTTGACTAATTGTCTGATTAATACTAAATTTAATGACGAATCAATAACAGATATCTTATCAGAGTTAGAGATTATCGTCAATCTTAAAGTCAAAAAACTCTCTGATACAACATACGAGATATCTAGTCTGAAGTGCCAGTAACAGCAATCTATGGATATACTACGCGTGGTCAAATGGTTAATCGTCTTGACCGTTGTATGGTGTAGTATCGGTGTAAGCCAACTCCAAGCTCAATCTTATAAAGAAAAGGTTGTCTCATTTGACCCAGATCGTAAGTATGCTCTCAAAACGGTACTAGACACCATACAGACTCAGGCGGAAGTCACCCTGAGTTATAGTACCAATCTATTCGACCTCCAAGACAGTATCTATCTTGCTAGTCAAGACTACCAACTTGATAACTTGATAGAATTGATAGGTCAAAAGTATACGGTTGAGTCAACCTTCAAGCGGCGAAAGAAAATCTTGCTCTATCGAGAATTGACCAGTACAAATCCCACTGGGAAGTTCTTTGGTTACCTTAAGGATATCGAGTCTAGATCCTCAATACCTTCTGGTTACATTTACTATGATGGCGGTGCAACTTACACCGATGACAATGGATACTTTGAGATTGATCTGAAGAGATTACAAGGTCCTATGATCTACTTTGACGTGGTAGGATATCAGCTAGATTCTACCGATATCAACTCTGTCACTCCAGTCATCATTGCACTACAGCATATCAATGTATTAGATACCTTTTTTGTGTTTGGTAGTACAGAGTCAGACTATCCAGATCAGTACCTTCCTCCTCAAGGCAAATTGCTGGATGCAGGAGGAATCTCCAGTTATGGATCCTTAACTGGAGAACCTGACATCATTACAAGTATTCGTCACTATTCAGCATTTGATGTAGGTGGAGAAGGAAGGCATGGACTCAGTATACGTGGTGGTAGCTCTGATCAGAACCTCGTCCTGGTTGACGATATTCCTGTCTTTGAATTTAGTCATATCGGTGGCTATCGCTCCATCTTTCTGCCTAATGCAATTCAGTCTGCAACATTTACATCTAGTGGCATATCTGCAAGGTATGATGGTAAGCTATCTTCAGTACTTGATGTGAAACTCAAGTCGCCCAATCTCAAAAAAGTAGAGGCATATGGCAACCTTGGTATTGACGCAGCAAGTGCTACTATCAGTGCCCCCATCATCAAAGATAAATGGGGAATATTAGTAGGTGGTAGAGTGAGACCATTCCGGTTTATAGATCAATCGCTGATTGCAAATATCTTAGAATACGAATCTGTCAAGTTGAATTATAATGACTTGCTTGTCAAATCATCATTTGTCATCAGCAATAACCATGTCTTATCTGGTGTATTCTACAATGGTACTGATATCTTCAGTTATGAGAATATTGAGAATGATGAAATCAGCAGTAATGTTTTCAATGAAATTGGTTGGGGTAATCGTCTCTTTGGCCTGAGTTACAAAGGGATACTGACTGATAAATTATCCTTGAAGGTAAACTTGAATAGATCACAGTATTTCTTTAATTCAAGAGGTGCTTTTGAGTCATTTTCTAATAACATTACTCAGTCCTACGACATATTTTCCACATCTCAAAACACTGTCAATACCGCTAAGGCGGAGACAATCTATTATCATGCGTATGGTGGGAAGACGATAGTAGGATTACGGTATGCTGATTATCAATTCAGTCCCAATATTTTCCAGAGTTCTCGTTATAGAGATCCTATCATTACTGATTCAGATGAACTATCCCAACGACAATTTGACCAATCAGAAATCTCTGCTTACATACAATCTAATATCCCGATTAATGAACATACAACTCTGCATGCAGGCTTGAAGTATTTAGAGTTGCCGTTTGAGTCGTCTAGATTCAGAACAGTAGAACCAAGAATTGCACTCCACCTAAGTGGAGAGAACGTTAAGGCAAAATTGGATTATACAATTATCCACCAACCTATTCATCTATTGGTCAATCCAGGGCTAGGGCTTCCATCTGACCTATGGTATCCGTCTACATCTGACGTCAGTCCACAGAGATCAGTTCAGTTTGGTGGATCTGTTGACTTTGACTTAGATAATGGACAGACCTTGGGTATGGCGATTTTCACAAAGTCCTTTGAGAATCTGATCGCCTATGAAGACCCAACCGACCTACTATATAACATAGTCAATCCTAATAATGTCGTCCAAATTCCAGCAACGTTACTGAATATTGACGAATCTATATTACAAGGTAATGGTACAGCTAGAGGTGGAGAAATCAGCTATCACTTACAGACTGCACGTATTATCGGATGGCTCAACTATGGGATTACATATAGCAATAGAGACTTCGATGACTTGAATGGTGGCGAGACATTTCCATCACGATTCGATAGACGTCATAGTATTTCAGCTGGATTGAGCTATAAGTTAGCAAAGCAGAGTAATGTCACTGTCCAATGGGTGTATGGGAGTGGATACCCATTTACACTTAATACTGAAGTAGTTGTTAATCCACAAGATTCCACCAATGTTATACTCAATGGAAGTCGCAATAATTTCAGAATGCGAGACTATCACCATCTTGACATCAGATACACCTATCGTAAACAACTAAAAAAAGTGAATATTCAGCTATCTGGAGGAGTCTACAACGTCTACAATCGCAGGAATCCATTCTATGTTTATGTTAGAGATGTTCCGAATGAAAACAGAAAGGAGCTAGTCAATGTCAGTCTATTTCCAATACTCCCATCGTTCAAAATGAATATAGCCTTTTAGTTGATTCGGCTTAAAGTGCCATTTTTGTTAACATTTTCACCTTAATCGAGGGATTATTTCGCAATAAATACCTATATTTAAGAGATAATGAAATCAACAAGTCTATATTCTTTAATAATCATAATGGGTCTGGTCTCCGTTTGGAGTTGTCAGACTGTTGTAGATTATGATGATGATGACTTTGTACCTCAGTTAGTCGTGCATTCGTTTTTTGCTCCTGATTCTACTTGGGAAGTGCATATCTCTCAGACCAAAAGCATTTTTGACTCTAATACTGACCTAGGCATATATGATGCTAAGGTTTCTGTCGTTGATGTCACTACACAACAAAATTTTGACTTCTATCATACAGAAGATGGTGTGTATAAGACTACACATAACCCACTACCTAGTCATGTTTACCATTTACTTGTTCAGGATCAGAGACTTGGGATTGCTCAAGCAATCGGATCCGTTCCTAGAGTAGATCATATCTCTGTATCGGCATCGCTTAATAATAATATGAATGGAGATGAGTATCTCAATATCTCATTGACTTCTGATTCGGGTCAATCAGAAAGCGATACATATTTTGCTTGGCAACTTATTGAATATAGAGGAGGAAAACCAAATCCAAAAGATATGGAATCAGGTGTTGTTCAATTGCCAGAGGAGACTACTCCTTTTGGGATTACAACAACTACTAGAAATCTAGAGAACTTGAACTTTTTACCAAGTCAAGATTTTGATAAATCTGTGATTGATTCGATACCATCAGATATCGTGCAAGAAGTGTTAGAGGATTTAGAACTTGAGAACTTAAGCAATAATGCGGCTATCAAGCTTGTCGCTATTAGCAAAGATCTCTATGATTATTATGAAACACTAGACGTAACACAGTCAAGTATCCAATCTAGCAGTATCCAATCCAACCAACTTTATGATTCAAATATCATAAACGGAACTGGAATCTTCGGCGGATACAAAGAAACGATAATCCGTTTCTAGACTTAATATTCTTCCTTATTATTGACAGTCGTGATTTAAAGGTGAGGCTATGCAAACTCAATTCTATAGATGTCTTTCAGCATGGTAACTCGACCTGACCAAAGGTCCACTCTCCACAAAGTCAAATCCCTTCTTCATCCCTTCCTCCTTATAAAAAGCGAATACATCCGGATGAATAAATTCTGCAACCTCGATATGCATCTTAGTAGGTTGCAAGTATTGCCCAATCGTCAGTACATCACACCCATTCTCAACTAAGTCGTCCATAGCAGCTAGCATTTCTTCTTGAGTTTCACCTAGACCAACCATTATTCCGGTCTTAGTTCTCATACCCGCTTCCTTGGTTCTCTTTATTTGCTCTAAACTTCTATCATACTTAGCTTGGGGTCTAACCTTGCGATAAAGGCTTCTGACGGTCTCCATATTGTGTGAGACAACTTCTTGACCTCCTTCAATCATTCGATTCAAGGCATCCCAGTTAGCTTTCACATCAGGGATTAGCGTTTCGATAGTTGTGCTTGGACTTTCTTCTTTGACGGCGACAACAGTCTGATACCAAATCTCTGCCCCTCGGTCTTTGAGTTCATCTCTATTGACTGAAGTCAGGACTGCATGCTTTACTTCCATCAATCGAATGGCTTCTGCAACTCTTCTTGGCTCATCAGTATCATATTCTGGCGGTCTGCCTGTCTTCACGGCACAGAAGCTACAACTCCTGGTACAAACATTACCGAGAATCATAAATGTAGCTGTTCCTGCTCCCCAACATTCACCCATATTTGGACAATTCCCGCTTTGGCAAATAGTATGGAGATTGTATTCGTCCACAAGCTTCCTAACGTGCTTGTACTTTTCTCCTATAGGCAACTTTACCCTCAACCAATCTGGTTTACGTGTCTTCTTCTTCGGATTCTGTTCCTCTCCTATTACTGGTAATTCTAACACTGATTATTCTTGTAGATGAATGTGATTATTTATTCTTTCTGACCCCAAACAACAGGTTGGCATATAACCTGATGAATAATGGTTTATTCTTATACTCTTCTGTTTCGTAAAGGATGGCTAATGGCTTGGTATAAAGATCGGCCATAATTCCCACTTCTAATGCCTTAATGTATTCGTCAAATGCGCCTAAGGCAAAATGGACACCAGCCTTGGCTTGGATACCTGGCACAACTGTGATCTCACTAAACCCTCTCCGATAGTTAGATGCACCAAATACCCGATTTCGATCTAGAAATACATCAGCATTCTCTTCTGAAAACCGTTCACTTCGGATATCAACTTCGATGCCTCCTTGGTCAACTGGGTAAAACAAGTCCAAATAGTAAGGCTTAAGCAAAGCTATTGAAGGTCCAAATTCATAAATATACCCTACTGCTAATCCTCTTTTCTTCCCCTTTTCAGACAGGTAAATTTTCCTTCCTATACTTCCTCGGATATTGATGACACTATTAATCTTACCTATGGCAAACGAATTAGTAGGTGTGGCAATGCTGAAATTCTTTGTCTGCCGTCGTTCGCGTACATCACGCAAAAATCCAATGTCAATACTATAAAACTTAGTTTTGTAGTAAGAGACTATTTCACCTTGATAATATCCCGCAGCCATTCCGCTTTCTAAAATTCGAAATTGAAAAGCACGTTCATTCTTATAGATGACACCTTTATTATCAAATTCTATCAACTTAGGCTGCAATGTCCGCTGACCTTGTAAGGTAGACGAGACGGATATCCACAGAACTAAAAAAGAAAATATGACGATACGTATGTTCACAATGAATGCCTTATTAAATAAAGATACTCAATAAATTAATTAACTTTCCCGCTGAATCCATAGAACATAATCATAACGACAATTCAAATATACTGTCCCAAAGAATCTCCTCGTATTAGCTACATCATTAACTGGCTTGACGAGCAATTTGTTCAGTCAATCACATTGACTTCTGCAAAGGTAGATACTCCTCAAATCGAATATGGGGGAACAGACTCTGAAAGTCTATGGCTTCATCCAATTATATTGAATAAGGCATTGGACAAATCTCAATTTACCGCCTATTGTGATTCCGAAATATCAGCAGCTATTAGCTACCTAGTTGAACAATCATTTAGGGATAATTGGAATCCACCAACAGACTTATTTGCATTTGCCTTTATCTGTCTGAGCCGCTACGAAGAGTATGTGATTGGAGATGTAGATGAACATAATCGTTTTATATCAACTTCATCATTTCTCTCTAAAGAAAATGTATTACAACACCCAATTGTAGACTATGTATTGCTGTGGTTTATAGCGTTAGTTAAAGCTAAAACCAATGTCACTCTTGAGCTAGGACAACATAGATCTACCCACCTGACATTTGACATTGATCATTGTTGGAAGTATCAACACAAAGGCCCAGTTCTCAACTTACTAGGTATAGGAAAAGACTTGATCACATTTAGATTCGGGCAATTAAAAGAGCGACTCAAAGTACTGACAAACAATAAGATAGATCCATATGACATATCATTATGGCTAGATCGCTATGACACCAGTGATACGATATTCTTCTTTCTTTTGAATAATCGTAATACTTATGATAAAGGTCATCATCCTGATAACCCTAGACTCAAAAGTCAAATAAAAACTCTCCAAGAAACTTATGAAATAGGTATTCATCCAGGATACTATACAATGTCGAATGAGCAGCGAATGGCAGAACAGTTTGATTACTTAGTAGCAATCACAACAACTAAGCCTACACTGAATAGACAACACTATCTGAGGCTCAAATTCCCAGAAACTTACAGACAATTGTTACAATTAGGTATAAAGCAGGATTATACAATGGGATATGCGGATAACTTAGGCTTCAGAGCAGGTACATCAAGACCATTTTATTGGTATGATTTACTTGCAGAGACCGAAACGAGTCTACAGATACAACCATTTATCTTGATGGATATGACGTTATATAAATATCTTCAATTCGGAGAAGAACAAGCAGAGAAAGCTGCTGCCAAACTCTATTCAAGGTGTCAATCTGTAAATGGTACTTTTAGATTCATTTGGCACAACAGTAGCCCAATTTGGGAAAAGCCATGGAACAAATATCAGAGAATGTTTGATCAATATGTAGATTCAAAATCTTAATAGAGAGAGAGATTTAAGATATTTAATCCAAACAAATACGTAACTCTTTGAACTTCCGTGACATTATAGTTGTATCTTTATAGTGAAGTCGGTTTTGATTACGTTCATATCAGCTTCTTTTTATTTTATTTAAACATTTTATTTTTATGAACATTTTTGTTGCAAAGTTAAACTTTGACACACGTGAAGACGATCTACAAAGCGCATTCGAAGGTTTCGGTGCAGTAGATTCAGTCAAAATTATTATGGACAAGTTTACAGGACGATCTAAAGGATTCGGTTTTGTAGAAATGCCAAACGAAGACGAAGCTCTTGCAGCTATCGCAGATCTTAATGACGCAGAACTAGACGGAAGAACAATCGTAGTAAAGAAAGCTCAACCTCGTGAAAGAAATGACTTCAGAGGTGGAGGTGGTGGTAGAGATAGAAGAGACAACAGATACTAGTATCTAGTCTCTATCTACCAGATAGTACTGAAACAAAAGAGAAGGGTCTTGACATAGTCATGACCCTTTTTTTTGTGCCAATAACTTAGATGTTCAATCCTCGTCTAGCCACCTACTAGATAAATCAACAGAAATAGGAGCCAAAAGAAAACGAGCAGAGAACAATGTCCTCTACTCGTGAATAATTTACTCTTATGAGTTTGATAACCCCTGACACTAGATTCTACCAGAGCTTTCAATCAATATTTCACTCTATTCTTCCAAGAATGGATACCGATAATCTATCGGTGCATTGTAAGTCTCCTTAATTGTTAATGGGCTTACCCACCTCAGTAAGTTGAATTTTGATCCAGCTTTATCGTTTGTTCCTGATCCTCTTGCTCCACCAAATGGTTGCTGAGCAACGACTGAACCAGTAGGTTTGTCATTAATGTAGAAGTTACCTGCTGCATTTTTCAATTTATCAGCTGCTAGCTGAATCGTTTCTCTTCCGACAGCAAAGATTGATCCGGTAAGCGCATATTCTGACGTCTGGTCTACTGTATCAAGTATAGATTCAAAATCTTTATCAGCGAATACATAAATGGTCAGTACTGGGCCAAAAATCTCTTCACACATTGTCCTGTACTTAGGATCGGATACTTTTACAACAGTAGGTTGAATGAAGTAACCATCTGACTTATCGTACGTCCCCCCTATCAGTACTTCTGCATCATTACTCTCGTGGATATCATCAATATAACTTGCGATCTTGTCAAATGCTCTTTCGTCAATCACTGCATTGACAAAGTTTCCGTAATTCTCTACCGTTCCAACCTTGAAAGTCTCCATATCTTGCTTGAGATATGACCATACATCATCCCAGATTGATTCTGATATGTAAGCACGGCTGGCAGCACTACACTTCTGACCTTGGTACTCAAATGCACCTCTGGCCAATCCTGTTGCAACTTGCTGTGGATTAGCAGATTGATGTGCTACGACAAAGTCTTTACCTCCAGTCTCACCCACAATTTTAGGATAAGTTTTGTAGGTATCTAGATTATTACCCACTTCCTTCCATAGGTGCTTAAAGACCGCTGTAGAACCAGTAAAGTGAAGTCCAGCAAAGTCTTTATGCTTAAAAATGACTTCTCCCATCTCTGGGCCGTCTCCCATAATCATATTGATAACGCCATTTGGTAATCCAGCTTCTTCAAAGATCTCCATGATTACAGCTGCAGAGTAAATCTGACTATCTGCAGGCTTCCATACGATGGTATTACCCAACATAGCAGGAGCACTTGATAGATTTGCAGCAATAGCAGTAAAATTAAACGGGGTAATTGCAAAAACGAATCCTTCTAAAGGTCTATACTCAATCCGATTCCATACACCTGGTGTACTTATTGGTTGTTCTGCGTAGATCTGCGTCATGTATTCCACATTGAATCTCAGGAAGTCAGCCATCTCACAGATTGCATCGACTTCAGCTTGATAGACATTCTTTGATTGACATAACATGGTTGCGGCATTCATCTTTGCACGATACTTCGTACATAGAAGGTCTGCAGCTTTTAAGAATATCGCAGCTCTCTCGTGCCAAGGTGTAGCCGCCCATGCTTCTTTAGCACCCAATGCTGCATCTACTGCTTGTTGGAAGTGAGTCTTATCTCCAACGTGAAACTCACCAAGACAATGTTTCAACTCATGAGGAGGATACATTTTGATTGTGTCCTCAGTATATATCTTCTCACCGTTGATTGTCATCGGAATATTAGCCTGCTTAGATTTAGCCTCAGCAATGGCTTCGTTGATTTGAGCTCGTTCGATAGAGTTCTTAGCGTAACTTAATGGTGGTTCGTTGACTGCCTTAGGTACAGTAAAGTAAGCGTTAGCCATATTGATAAATTATGAATTAAGGTTAGATAAAAATTAGATCAAATTAAGATTGAAGACTATCACAGATAAGCTTCGGGACGAATGCTGTCACATCACCATTTCCTCTGATAATTTCTCGGACAATCGTACTACTGATGTGACTAAACTCTGGTCTAGAAATCAAAAATACTGTCTCAATGTTGTCACCTACTATGGTATTTAATTGAGAAATCGTCTTTTCGTAGTCAAAGTCAGAAGCATTCCTCAGACCTCTGAGCAGATAGTTAGCCCCTTTCTCTTTACAATAATGAACAGTCAGCCCTTGATAATCACCAATCGAGACACTATCATCATCAGCGAATACTCCTTCTAACCACTCGAGCCGTTGCGCCAATGGATACAGATACTTTTTTTCAGAATTGACCCCCACTGCTACGATTACGTGGTCAAACAATGGTATCGCTCGCTTGATTAAGTCAACATGGCCTTTAGTGATCGGATCAAATGACCCCGGAAATACTGCAATCTTCATATCTACAAAGTTATCATATTGTCTCAGAATTGCTTCAAATATTGAGATAAGATTACCGATGCTTATTTTGTCAATTGGGTTAAATCCAAATGGGCAATTACTGATCTATTTATTATGATCAATCAAATATCCTACTAGACTAAAAACATCTAATTTATCTTAATAATATTGGATTAACATATTCCGATTATTTTTACCCTCGATAATAGGTAAAGTACAAAACAAACTTTGCTCAACCATTAGTGAGTATTCACAATCACAATCAGCCAATCAACGGATGTATAAATATCTGATCGCCCTTATCATTATCCTAATCGCTCCACAATTTGCATTTGCAGAAGGTGAAAGTAGTGAAGGTGGAATGGGATTTTTCTGGATTTTTCAGATTTTAGGTTCACTAGCTTTCTTCATCTATGGGATGAAAATGATGAGTGAAGGGATTCAAAGAGCCGCAGGTGATCAGTTGCGGAATATCCTAAGATCAATGACTAAGAATAGGTTCCTCGGTGTGTTCACTGGATTCTTAATCACAGCCATTGTACAATCCTCTTCAGCAACAACGGTGATGACAGTCTCCTTTGTGAATGCGGGGTTGATTTCACTTGTAGAATCAGCAGGAATTATGATGGGTGCTAATATTGGCACTACTATCACTGGTTGGGTCATCAGCTTACTTGGTTTTGGTGTGAAGTTAGACGCCTACTCTATCCCTCTTTTTGCGATTGGTGTCCCAATGTTGCTGTCAAAGAATGATAAGCGAAAATATTGGGGAGAGTTTATTATTGGGTTTGCAATCTTGTTTTTAGGCCTCGGTTTTCTCAAAGCTTCTATTCCTAACCTTGATGAGCAAGCATTCGAATTTTTTAAAAGTTGGTCTGATTATGGGATATTTTCTAGGATACTGTTTGTGCTCTTAGGTGCCTTAGTCACGATAATAGTGCAATCGTCTAGTGCAAGTATGCTTATTACCCTTGCGATGGTGCATGCAGGATGGCTGCCACTTGACGTAGCGGCAGCGATGGTACTTGGTGAAAATATTGGAACTACAATCACAGCAGAAATCGCCTCATTGATTGGCAATACTCAAGCAAAACGATCAGCCAGGATCCACTCACTATTCAATGTGATCGGCGTTGTATGGATGATTATTCTTTTACCTTTTGTTATAGAATTTTTGTCTCACTTAGTAGAAACATTTTCTACATTCTTTGATTCACTATTTGCCTCAAACTCGAAGTTAACTGGTGAAGAAGTAGATGGATCAAATAAGATGAGTACCTATACATTAGCCGCCTTCCATACGACTTTCAATGTGCTCAATGTTATCTTTCTTATTGGATTTGTGCCTTGGCTAGTGAAGATGGCGATCAAGACAGTCCCTGATAACGGAAGTGAGGAGTCCGGAGACAACTTGAAATTCTTGAACCCAGCTAACCAAACTCCTGAATTAGCAACAGTTGAATTACAACAAGAGATAGCAAGGTATGGTCAGATTACAACTAAGATGCTAGGCTTAAGTAAAAAGCTCCTTAACAGTACTGATCCTGAAGAACAAGTGTCTTTGATCCAACGCATCAAAAAGTATGAAGAGACTACTGATACATTTGAAGTTGAAATCACAGAGTATATTACTGCTATTTCTGATAAAGAGATGACACATAAGACAAGTATCGTCTTACGTAGTTATATCAACATCTGCAACGATATGGAGAGGATCGGAGATATCTTCTATCAATTTGCCAAGACCATGGAGTCTAAAATAAACCGCAAAATCTACTTCCTACCAACTCAACGGAACCAACTGAATGAATTGTTTGAAATACTCTCTAGAACATTTGATGAAATGAATGACAATCTGAGTATGACTAATGTTGAAGATGTCACACTAGAAAAGTGCTATCGATTGGAAGATGAGATCAATAATCAGCGTAATTCTATGAGAGATTACAACCAAAAGAATCTCGGAAAGAAGAAGTATGATGTCAATGCCGCAATGATCTTTACGAATATGTTCTCATCGCTTGAAAGAATCGGTGATCATATTGTGAATATCAATGAGTCTGTTATTGGAGAGATCTAGATCTGGAGTTGAGATTACGGATAATGATATGTAACGTCTCTCGAAAGAGGAGAGTTGTGCCCTTGGCTTAGAATGCAAATGACATATTTTCTTCGTATCTTATGATGATTCTATAGTTTATAAAATCAGCAATTATGATATTTATTTCTACCAAAAGCAAAGTAATTATCAAAGGATTTTTTCTGTTTTCTTTATTCCTTCTTTGTGCTTGCTCTTCCCCAAGAATGATTTCTGAAAAGAATGTTTCTCAATATGAAAAATCAACAGGCGATTTGACAACAGCATTAAGTAATCTACCAAGAGTAAATACTTCTGGATTCGGTAGATTAGCTAAAATTACACTCAGTTCTGGGTGTAAGCCAACCTTTCTATTGAATGGGCAAATAGAACTTGATTACGCATACATCTACGATATCGTAGAAAAATCTACCTTGAAAACTCTAAGAGTACAAAATCAATCTGATGCAGCTCTATTCGGTCTAAGACCAGGTGGTTCTTCTTTGATTGTTATTGAAACAGACTAGGTATCATTAATTGTATGTAATTCTGAACCCCTTATCACTGATTGTAAGGTGGAGTTAGCTGTCCACTGCATTTAACTTCTATGTTTAGGAATTCTTCTGTCTTTGAAGATTCACTTGCTAGTTAGACTATTGTAAATCATTAGATTGGATGATTGTCTTAATAACTATCAAGCTTAACTCGTATGTCCAACAATACTTGTTACCATTTAAGCTAATGTTAAGAATCCCCATCATAGATTAAAAAATTCTATTTTCGCAGCCGCGAATATTTAGGCGAAATTAAATCACTTATAGAACACAGAAGAGATGGCAGTAGATATGCAGAACCCTTGGCATAAGGTAGAGATTGGGAATAATGCCCCAGACATCGTAAATGGAATTATTGAGATTCCTAAAAACACTAGAGCAAAGTACGAGTTAGATAAGAAATCTGGATTACTCCTGATGGATAGAGTTATCTATTCATCTATGTACTACCCTGCTAACTACGGGTTTATACCAAGAACGTATTGTGACGATAGAGATCCATTAGATATTTTGGTGCTTTCTCAGATTGCTATTGTCCCGATGTGTATTGTATCAGCTAAGGTTATCGGTGTGATGAGGATGGTCGACAATGGAGAGATGGACGATAAGATTATTGCTGTTGCAGAGAATGATATGGGTGTCAATCACTTTGATGATATCTCAGGGTTGCACGACCACTTTATCAGAGAATTGCGCAACTTCTTTGAAGATTACAAAAAGCTAGAAAACAAAACTGTTGCGATTGAAGAGTTTCAAGATGCAACAGTAGCTAAGCAAATTATCCAGCAGAGTATGATAGATTATGATGCCTATATCAAGACTCTTTGATAGATATCACTTAAAGCATTTCACTAAACTTAATTCCAAGTTCTCGTTCGATACTTTTCACTTTATGCATTTCACCAGGTATGATGAGAGCAATTGATTGCCCTGTATTACCACCTCTAGCAGTCCTACCACTCCGATGCGTATAGTAATCAAGAGAGTCTGGTAATTGATGATGGAGTACATAAGAAAGATTGTTTACATCAATACCTCTTGCTGATACGTCAGTAGAGATCAGTGTCGATAATTTGCCATTCTTAAAGGCACGCATCACCTTGTCTCGTTCTTTCTGATACATATCTCCTTCTAATGCTCCGACAACATGTCCTTCGCCATTTAGTGCTTCCACTAATGTCCTGGTTCCAGCTTTAGTTCTACAAAATATCACACATCTCTCGCCTGCCCTTTTCTTTAAAATACTAGAAATCACATTTACCTTATCCGCTATCTGAGTATTGATATAAAAATGAGAGATATTTTCATTGACAAGTGATTGTTTATTGACTTGAACACGGATCGCCTTTGTAGACATATAGGTCACTACCATCCTATCGATTTCTGATGACATAGTCGCTGAGAATAGCCAAGTTTGACGATCAGAAGTATTGTGGCTTAGAATCTGATTAAGTTCTTCTTTAAATCCCATACTGAGCATTTCATCTGCCTCATCTAGAATAAGTGTCTGTACTTGAGAGATATCTACCGCTTTACGATTGAGCAAATCAAGTAATCGCCCTGGAGTTGCAACAATGATATGCGTAGGCCTTCTTAAAGCTCTTATTTGTCTCTCGATCTTCTCACCTCCGTAGATACCCTCTACGAATATCTTATGATCCAAGTACTTAGTAAACTTGAAGAGTTGCTTTTTAATTTGTTGGACGAGTTCTCGAGTAGGAGCAATAATTAGTCCTTGGACATGTGGTTCATTGTGATCAATAAGATTCAACATAGGTAGGCCAAACGCTGCAGTCTTGCCAGTACCCGTATGTGCCAAGCCAATAAAATCCGTCTTAGTCTTTAGCAGAGTGGGTATAACAGTCTTTTGGATCTCAGTTGGGTGAATAATATTGATCTCATTCAATGCCTTGATGTAAGCACTATTGATACCCAATTCTTGAAATGTAACCATAATGTGTTATTGTGGTGTAAAGGTACTTGCACCTTTCATACTGAATGGATAAATAGAGATTTCATTTCTTCCATAACCTTGAAGTTTCACAATCAAGTACAACCAACTTCGGATAGTACTCTATATTTGAAGAAATATTCAAAGTAGTCATTGACTTTATGCTTGATATCTAGTCTGACTGACCGAAAAAGCGGAACATATCAAAAACAACACCTACACGATCCAAAGACTGGATCCATCTACTGATAAATCCTTAAGGGCTTGGAGTGCTGCAGATGAGTACCTATTATCCGCACTTGAAGGCTTGGACTTTACTCCGAAGCAACTTGGTCTATATCATGATCGGTTTGGGTTCTTATCGTGTTACAATCATTCAATGAATCCTATTGTCATTTGCACACATGCAAGTCAAAAGAAGGCTATACAAGCTAACCTCATTAGAAATCAGCTCTCACTATTAACAACACAAACTCCTCTATCAACAATAGCAACCAAACTAGATGTTGTCCTTCTAAAAATTCCAAAGTCACTCCAAGAATTTAGGCTCTACTTGCAACATATCGTACATAACTCAACTGAAGACTTAGTGGTGATCTGTGCATTTATGACTAGACATTTCAGCTCAAAATTCCTAACAATCAGTCAAGAGTACTTTGAAGATGTAGAACAAAGTAAGGCGTTGAAGAAGGCTAGATTACTTACGTTAAAGAAAAAGAAAGCAACTCCAATAGTAGAACCTATCATATCCATCCCCTACAAGTCCACTACATACAAACAATATTGGGGTGTATTCTCAGCTGATCATATCGACTATGCTACCCAATACTTCTTGCACCACGTAGATGTCAATGCTTCAGATCAATGTGTCCTAGATATAGGATCGGGTAATGGCATCATAGCCAATGAAATCTACAAGCAAAACCCAAATGTGGAAATGCACCTAATGGATAATTCATTCCTAGCAATTGCTTCGTCTAAATTAAATATTCAAGGCGAGACCATTCACCATCATTGGTATGACAATCTTTCAATATTTGAAGATCAGCAATTTGACCTGATTGTAAGTAACCCTCCATTCCATAACGATTATGAAATAGATATTCAGACTACTCTCAACCTCTTTAAGGAATGTCGAAGATGTCTAAAAGTTAGTGGTAGTTTGCAATTAGTGGCGAACAAGCACCTGAATTACAAAACACATTTAGAACGAACGTTTGCAGTGGTTGAGACTGTGTCAGAAAATCAGAAATTCATCATCTACAAATGTTCAGTATCGTAAGATAACTTAGTATCCTTCTCCCAAGAAGACAGTACAATACCCTATGCAAGTATTAAGAACGCATTATCATCCCGACATCATCACACTCGAAAACAAATCTGTATTTACTAGACTTGCTACTAGAAGTATCGTCTTGAAAGACCAATCTATCCTATTGATGTACACAGCTCGGTATGAGGACTATAGCTTACCCGGAGGTGGATTGGATGCAGGAGAAGATAAGATCAAGGGAATGATGAGAGAGTTAAATGAAGAAACAGGGGCACTGGATATCAACAACATAAAACCATTTGGGATATACGAAGAATACAGACCTTGGCACAAACCAGATTTTGATATTCAGCATATGTTATCCTATTGCTATTCCTGTAATATTGGCAATACGCTTGGAAGCTCAAGTCTAGAGTCATATGAAATAAACAATGGGATGCAAGCCCTTTGGATAGATATCCATCAAGCGATCAACCACAACAAGCATACGATGGCAAATAGCGAAAAGAAAGGGATGTCAATAGAAAGAGAAACCTACTTGCTTCAGCGGATAGCGGAAAACTTAGGTTGAATAAATTAAGTGAAATTCTTACCCTTTATGATCAATAGCCTGGATTTGTCGAAGCAAATCTCTTATGTCTTCCTCTAAGACTTTATCCAAGTATTGCACTTTGATATGCCTGCGATACTTTCCAGTTCCTTCCAATTTAGCATTTGATGTGAGCTTATAGCCATAGCTAAATTCAAAAGAAACGTGATTCTTAGAGGCGAACAATCCACCGAAATCCTCATTAAGAGAAAATAAAATTCCTCCATACTTAAAAGTTTCTGTGACCTTAGGAAACATCTGTAGAACAATATTCCGCAGTCCAGATATAATCTGAAACTTATCAAAATCAACAACACTTAACTCCTCTAAAAATTGATCTATCTGATTACTTGAATTCATATGATTAACCTTGTTTATTTCCATCATTTCCCAAACTGAAATATACAGTGCCTAACAAGGCCATCCCGAGAAATATTGAAGGGAAGTAAGTGCTAAATTCTGATCCTGTGTATGCTGAGTATATGCCTACGAGTATTGTAAGTGAACCTATGATTAAAATAACAATTTTTACAGATTTTGTCATCGTTGTTTTAATTTTATTTTAAACTCAAAGCCTTAAAGATTTAGGGTGTATATCGTTAATTGGAAGTTGGGGAGGGGGATTGAACGAATGGTGATATCCTTCGTAACTCTATGGTACGGGGAGATTTGATCTGATAAATATATTGTTATCTGTTGGAACTATTCTTTATTGATTGGGCATCTAATTGCAAGATAAACTATTACTTTAATAAACAGTAGTCAAAAAAGCTTTTCCGTTATCAACTAGAATAGTCTTTTATACATTTTCATTGTCTATTAAACACTTAGGATATGGTTGGCTATCATCCATATCTATGTTGTCTGCATATATAATTGTGTCTCTTTGAAATCTTGATTCTAACATTTGGAAGAGTGGCAGATATAAATCCTTCCAACCATCAAGAAATAATAAATCTATAGGTGCAGTGTCTTCTTTAAGGGTTTGCATAGCATCACCCACTCTAATTTCAACATATGTTTCCAACCCTGCCTCAGAAATATTTAGTGCTGCGTGTTTTAGATTGCAGTTTTGGAAAACTTCTCTTGGTCTGTTTTCCTGAGTTGCATTCATGATTTAATTATTTGTTTCTAAAAAAGGGCTGCCTTTAGTAGGACAGCCCATATCTGTGTTATTTTTAGAATTTATTATGTCTTAGTATCCACTATATTTCGAATTAAAATTTACCATTTTTATTTTTCCATTCTGACTGGACTGGTATTCCTTGTATGACATCCCAGTGTTCAACAATTTGACCATTTTCTAATCGGAATAAATCATAATAAGCAACAAAGTCACCAGGTGCTTTACCGAAGTTACCTTCACACATAGTCAGTACAAAGTTACCTTCACCAAGTATTTTATGAACTTTAGTATATTTCATAACCATATCATTCTCTGCAAAATATTTCAATGCATCTCCTAAACCATCTAAACCATCAGCAACTCCTGAGTTATGTTGGATGTATTTAGTAGGATTAATTAAGGTGGCAAGGTTGTCCATTTTACCGTTTAGAAATACTTCATTCATAAGTGTTTCTACTACATTTTTGTTTGCTGTTGTTTTTTCTTTATCAGTAATATCTGTAGCTCCATCAAATTGAGTTCTTCCACTCGGATTAGGTGGTGTCACCTCCGTAAGGTTGTCCCAATGTTCAACAATGAGTCCATTTTCAAATCTGAACACATCAAAGGCTGCTTTGGGGCCAAAAAAATCATACTCAGTATGTGCAATGACATAGTCACCATCTTGGAATGCTCTGATGACATTTGCTTTGAAACCCTGAGGTGGTGCATTTTGTATTACTTCACCAAAACCTGCTAGACCATCTCCTACTGCGAGATTATGTTGAATATATTTATCAGGATTAATGTAAGATATAGGAGTTTGATCTCCTGTGTTGAAACTATTAAGTAGAGCGACTACTTTTTCTTTGTTAGATAATTCCATTTTTACGTTTACGTTTTTAGAAGTGATTGAATTTTTGTTAGTGTTACAGCTCGTTATTATCAATATTAATAGAAGAGATGCACCAAATGACATTAATTTCATTATTGTGTATTTAGTATGTTATTGATAATACAAAGCTATGGCTAGAGTAAGCCTGACTAGATATAATAAGAAGCCTTAAGACTGTAGAAATGGGAAAGTTTACCTTTTTACTGTTCTGTAGTTTTCAGGGGTAAGCTGAGTTTGTCGCTTGAAGTATTTGTAGAAATTAGCTGTTTCTTCAAAGCCAGCCTCGTATGCAATTTCTGTTATGGATAATTCAGTATTGATTAACAATCTTTTGATACGGTTTATACAAATCTCATCGATAAACTCTTTCGCTGATTTATTGACTATGGCTTGTGTAATGGTATTCAACGTTTTTGTGCTTTTCCCTAAGAACTGAGCATAATCTTTTACTCTTGTTGTCTGGAAAGTATTGATTTCAGCTTGTTTTTGTAATTCTAAAAATTCCTTTAAGTATTTTCTTTGAGACTCTATTTGTTTGTTCTGAGACTTGATTCTGAAAAGCTTAGTTATCAATATATGTAACTCACTTCTAATTATACTTAATGAAAAGGTATCCTTTTGTTTATCGTATTCTTCTCTCATACGATTCATACTATCTCTAATTATATCATAATGAGCTATAGATAGATGCATTTGAGGAGAGCTCAGTAATTCGTTAAACAGCTGCATTGATTTATGAGTTTCCATTTCTTCGAGATAACCATATAAGAACTCATCTGTAAATAATAACAAGCTACCTTGGAGATTTCCACTATTGCCGAACTTATGGATTTGGTCTTTTCGAATTGTTAGCAGAGTTCCTTTTTCACATTTGTAATCCGTAAAATCTATAGTATGCGAACCTTTACCTGCTTCAATAAAAATAATTATAAAAAATTCTACGATATGAAAATTTGTTGGGGAGTGGTCGTGCCCAGTCTTTAAAACATCTTTTAATTTGATTAAATCAAAATGTGAGGCTGGTTGGTTTTTATTCTTAAAAGATATTTTCCTTAGGTTTTTCATTATTTGATAGGAAAGTTATTCTTATTCTATACTTGCAGATAACGGATAATTGTATGTAGCGTCTCTACGACGTAGGAGTAGATATGCTATCATACATATTGTTAGCAATCGTTATCATTTCATTATTGAAACATATTTCTGTACGAAAACTTCCATTTCATTAATTATCTCAATTGGAATTAGTTCTGCGTTATGAGCAATCGAATTTCTTATTTTGTACATAGCTGATATGTGGGCACGAAATTCATCTAAGTCTGTTTTCCTATCCCAAATTTTATCAATTTGCAAAATACTTCCATAATCAATCCAATTACAATAGTTTAATATATCGTTACCACGTTTAGGGTAGTACTCTGTAATTAAAGACTCTTTTTTGCGACCAACTGCTCTGCTTAACCCAGATAAATTTTCAACCTCAATTTCCCATTGATCCTTATATATTGTACGCAGACGTTTTCTTAAATAATTTCGCAAGCTAACTTCCAGGTGATAAAATAAATTGTAAAGTGATGCAAATTTTTTAGAATTTGATATTTCCTTCGTTGTCAAGTGTGGAATATCTACTGATGTAATTCCATTGATATCGTAGTTTATTTTAAAATCTTTTAAGGATTGCTCCTTTTTGAATAATGGATTTGCTTTCCTGCCATCGTATTCAAAGTTGAGTTTTGACTTGAACTGTTTTATTAATAAATCTTTGCTAATTTCAGATAACTTATGACCTTCAATTCTGTTTTTCAACAAGTTGTTTGTATAAGAAATTAGATTGCTTGAATCCCACTTCAATAGATGAGCTTTCATCTTTGTAGTTTGTCGCCACGACTTACAAAAATTATTATCTCTTGCACCTTTGCAATTAGCGACTTTAGGCTTGTTTTCTGATTCGTTAACAAAGAAATTGATAGAGCAAGCGAAACAATATATATGCCTCAATGACTTGTTATGCTCTGCAATTACTACCTCTTGATATATTTCTGCTATCTTTTCAATCATTTTGTAGGTACTATTTCTAATCCTGTAATTCTCTTAAATCTATCATCATTATCAGGATATAAGTCAATCATATAGAAGTGTTCTCTTTTCTTATTTAGAAAATCTGTATAAAAATCATTGCTTGTAATTATCGTTTGGAAGTCTGTGATTGCAAAAGGTCTATCATAGGTCCACTCAAACATATCTTTGTAAAATTCAAAATACTTTTGTGGCTCTTTATGCATATACTTCATTCTGTTTGCAATGAATGTTGAACCAAATTTCTTTGCAACAACCAGAAACAAACCTTCACAATTATTAAATTCGAAATTGGCATCATATTGAGATTCTTTATTTAGTGCTAATAATGCAGCTTTAGTATTTCTATTTTGAAGTAATTCCCTGAACCATCCTTTGAAGCCAGACTCTAACTCCGACGGATATATTGTTTCGGTTGGACCTACAAAGCCAAAGAAAGGAGCTCTTGGGTCATAGTTATGATACAGTTCAGTAGCGGCAGTACTCACAATATACCCACCATAACAAGCTGCCATAGAAATGAATAGATTATTTCTTGAAGCAATGTTTATTTCCTTAATTATTTCTGTAAAATCCGGCCAATCAATTCCATCATCATCTATCAATCCAATCCCTTTTTCATCACCATGTGCTTCTATATGTATATAAGGAAATTTGCCATTATTTTTTACATCATCTAAAATTCTATTCAAAGCCTGCAAAAATTCATCTTTGTTTTTAACCTCTATATATTCCGCCTCTTCTATAGCTTTGTCGATATTCGGTTTGATAGTATAGTTAAAGAGGTCTGAAGCCATCTGTTTATCTTGACCTTCTAATGATTCGATCAAGTATATTTTATTTGAATTATAACTTGCCATAGTTTTCGAATTTAATGATTGCTAACAACACTATATGCTCACCTCAAAGCTACTTGTACACATACTTCTTCTATATCGCTACCCAATGTAAGGAGTTTTGGCAATAGGGCATCTACGCAATTTTCAATAATTGAAACTAAAGGCAAAACCTGCCTGATCTACTAGAAACATTAACAAACAATAATAAATAGTCCCTAGCTAATATTATCACATACCAGTTAATACCCTGCCTGATTTGATCTCAATCAACATCAGATGCAACGATCACTAATCTCCCGCCTTGTATCAATCAATAGATCCGGATATGGATATTCCTAAATATGCACCGCTCTACCTAAGGCTGCTAGTGCT
>CALISO010000063.1 GCA_938041445.1 uncultured Saprospiraceae bacterium | reverse complement strand
TATTGATTTTAGGTAAGAAAGTGAGAATGCACCCTTGCATTGATAGCCTACATCTGTTACAATACAAGTTTTTGAGAAGGCAGATTTAGGCCAAGACCAATCAAAATCAATCTGTCTATAGGACTCGCCTGCAAAATCAAGAATACGACTATCAAAACAAAGCTCCATACCATAGTACTTCGACATTAATGAATCTTGAGTAAAGAATATCTCAACACGATCGGATACCCCAATACCTTGATGAAAATTATCTTGAGAAAGTGCAACAAGGCTGGTGTCAGCAACAGTAAAGTCAAAGTATAAACTATCCATATCTGACAATAAACTACATTCGGTTGCTTGCATTCCATCCAAAGACCAAGGTGCTTTGAAATCTAAATTTGTGGAGAAATTAGTAACCTTACAACTACTAGAAATCAATATGAAGATCACCAAATTGAAGAACAATTTTGGTGGTTTAGAAAGAATTTTACGTTGACTAGTGATCATTATTGATTATTGCCTGAGAGAATCTATGGACTTAGCAGATATTCCACTAATGTCGGCTTAACAACAATTAAGAGTTAGTAAATTAGTCTTGATTTTGTATATTTATCAATCAATTAACAAAAAATAGCATATGAAACACATTTACTTATTCTTTTTAGTCAGTGTCCTGAGTATTCAAATGTCTTATAGTCAGCTCCCGGCTAACAGTATAGCTCCAGATTTTACTGTTACTGATATCAATGGCGAAACACATAATTTATATAGTTATTTGGACGAAGGTAAGGTTGTCATTCTTGATATATTTGCAGTGTGGTGTGGACCATGTTGGAGTTATCATCAAGCACACATCCTTGAAGATTTATATCAAGAAAAAGGTCCTAACGGGACTAATGAAGTGGTAGTATTGGCAATAGAGGGTGATGGTAATACAGCTGTTGAATGTATTACAGGTGGCTGTGCAAGCACTATTGGTGATTGGACAGATGGTGTGTCATATCCTGCAGTCGACAGTAGAGCTGTAGCAGATGCATATAACCTTAGCTATTATCCTACTATTTACGCGATTTACCCTAATCGTATCGTCAATGAAGTTGGACAAAGACCTTTAGAATATTTACAAGAGTACGTTGACAATGCGCCTAGAGCATCGGAAGGTGCGAATCCATCTGTCATTAGATATAATGGTCTAGACGGATCACTTTGTGTTCAGTCATGGGTTGTAGCACCAAGTTACTTTATCGGTAATATGGGTGAAGAAAATATCACATCATTTGACTATGAAGTGAGACTTGGAGATGAAGTACTACAATCTGATTCATGGACAGGAAATAGTAACACATATGAAACAATGGTTGATATAACTGTTACCCCCGAGATTTTATCAGAGAACAGGAAGTATGATTTCTATTTCACAAATATAAATGGTGAAGCAGTTGAACAATTAGCGTATACATCATCAGTATCTTTCAATTTAGAAAATACGATTGCTGTTGTTGTGAATACTGATGAAGATAGTGGATTTGATGCCAATAGATATCAAATATTGGATGCGGATGGTAATATCCTATTCTATGAATTTGTTGATCAAACGAATAGACAATATGTTAATTACCATGACCTTCCAAGTGAAGGTTGTTATACATTTTTAATGTTTGATGACGGAGGCGATGGAATTGACGGTGAAGTAAAGGTTCAGGATATTGCTGGAAACATCATATATCGTTCAACTAACTTTGGTTCTGAAGGTTCAAGTGAATTCAATGTATCATTGATCACTAATACTGAAGATTTAATCGCTTCAGATAACTTGACACTCACACCAAATCCTGCAACTCAAAACATCTCTCTTATCCTAGATGATACTGATAATGCGATTGAAAATGTACTAGTTGTAGCAGTCGATGGGAGACAATACCCAAATCTCAACTTTGATGAAAATTCTAGTTCATTGGATATTGGTCAGATTCCAAGCGGAGTGTATTCTGTATTAATTTCTACTACCAATGGCACAATGGTCAGCAGATTTGTGAAGCAATAACAAAGAAGTTATATCACGTTATATAAAATTTAGAGTGGCTGCTACGCTTAGTGTATGCAGCCACTCTTTTATATTTGAGCTCACTCCATATTATAATCATAGATGCCAGATAAGTCCAATTCAGATTCCATTAGCCTCAATAAGTACATTGCAGCTACAGGGATTTGCTCCCGAAGAGATGCAGACGCGATGATCAAAGAAGGTCGTGTTACAATCAATGGTAATCCTACAAAACCAGGTAACCGGGTATTTGAAGGGGATGCAGTGCTTATTGATGGTAAGCCGTTGAAAGCGAAGCCAAAACCAACTTACATCTTATTTAACAAGCCTCCTGGTATAGTTTGTACCACTGATTTGGCAGAGCCAAGGAATATTATCTCATTCATCAATCACTCAGATAGACTATTTCCAATTGGAAGGCTTGATATGGCATCGCAAGGACTAATCATATTGACAAATGATGGAGATATTGTGAATAAGGTTCTCCGGTCAACAAACAACCATGAAAAGGAGTATCTAGTCCAAGTTAAATCTGTAATTACCGATGAGTTTTTGCTTAAGATGCGAAGTGGTGTACCTATACTAGATCAGATGACTAAACCTTGTCAAGTTAAACAAGTCAATGATATGTCATTTAGAATCATCTTGACACAAGGACTTAACAGACAGATTCGTCGAATGTGTGAGTACCTAGGCTATGAGGTTAGAATGATTAAGCGATCCAGGATTATGCACATGACATTAAGTGGATTGAGGATAGGAGAATGGAGAGACTTGACTGATGGTGAACTCAGTCTTCTAATGGAGCGAACAGAATATTCCACAAAGTAGAATAAAATGAAAGATTCTATCAGAATCGGGTTTGATGCTAAGCGCTTATTTCATAACCAGACTGGCTTAGGCAACTATAGCCGAACACTGGTAAGAAATCTGCGGACCTATCTTCCTAATAATCCAATCTACCTATTTACTCCAAGTATCGTAGATCAAGATTATACGACGGAGTTCTTAGATTCGTCAAAGTACATTATAGTGACTCCTGCTGATCAGAAAAACAAGGCATACTGGAGAAGCATGGGGATTACATCGGATTTGCAAGAACATCAGATTGATATATTTCATGGCCTCAGTAATGAATTACCTTTCAAGCGAGCTGAAGGGACGCGATATGTTGCAACCATCCATGATTTGATATTCAAAGAGTATCCATCGCATTACAAGTTCATAGATCGGATTATATATGATAGAAAGACCAAAAATATTATTCGTAATGCTGATCACATTATTGCCATAAGTAATGCTACTTTACTAGATATAAATAGATATTATAATTCTTCACCAGACTCTGTAAGTGTCATATACCAAAGTTGTGAGTATCAGGAAGTAGAACGAACACAGAAGATTCCTAAAAGTCTTTTGTATGTATCAAGTATTACCAAACGTAAGAATCTTCTGACCTTATTAAAAGCTATCAAAAAGGTAGGGAATGATAGTGAAATTCATCTTCACGTTGTAGGGTCTGGAGGTAAGTATGCATCAAAGTGCAAAACGTATTCACAGTCTGAACTAGGGGATAGAGCAATCTTTCATGGCAATGCTGATTACTCAGTACTAAATAGTCTGTTCGCAACATCTCAAGTGCTGGTCTATCCGTCAATCAAAGAAGGTTTTGGTATCCCTATTATAGAAGCGATGCAATCTGGAATGCAAGTGATAACAACTCGGACATCTTCAATGATTGAGGCAGGAGGTGATGTCGCCTACTATGTAGATGATGCTTATGATGATGCAGCTTGGGCGAATATGATTCAAAAGGTATCAAATTTGCCATTGCCCTCGGTTGATAGTTATACTCAACACTTAAGTACCTTTCAAGGAGAAGTAGTAACCTCTCAGCTAGTTACTCTTTATGAAGAATTACTTAGCTAATTAAAACATATTAAAAATTCTTTGATATATAAATATTCTTTATATATTTGCTTGCAATAGGCAGATATTAGTTTATTTGTCCAACCACCTGATACCTGATAGTAGAATTTCATTCGTAGGTAATTCATCAAAATTGTTACAAAATGAGATTAGGCATTACTGTCCTGTTATCCCTTATTACCACTTTTCTTTTTGGCCAATCTGACTGTACTGTACAGATTGCCAATGAGCAGTCAGTGGACATAACACTTCGTGAAGGTTTCACAATTACACAAGAAACCTCAACTGGAGAGCAATGGTCTATAGAGCAAGGCTTGATTTCTGTAGATTTAGCTCCAGATACAAATTCAGCTGAATTAGTCATAAGTGATTTTAGTCCTAATATTCCAGAGGGTTCTGAACTAATCGGAGTGGGTATCTCTGTACGAGGTAGAGCTGTAGGCGGTAAAATTAATGATCAAACTATCAGATATGAATCTGCTGACGGAAATAGCGATAACTATGCTAATAATGTCACTATAGGAAGTGCCTGGACATCTACATCAAGTAGATGGAGTTATGGAAATAATAGGGACTTGATGGGTGGCCCTGCAACCTTTGAAAATCTTAATGCGGACAATATCGACATCCGATTACAAATTGAAAATACTGGTGATGAGACTACTGCAGTTGAGATATATGAAGTGGGGATAGTTCTGCGATACAGAGCACCATTTGTCATCTGTCCTGATCACCTTTGTGTCATATTCTACTTGCCAGACGCTACCGATTCAGCTCAATATACTTGGGATACACCAGATGGATTTGAATTATTGGAAAATACATCGACTAATATCGTTGGTATTGTGGTAGACGCTACTGTACCAACAGGATTGTATGACATATGTGTCAATGAAAACTTAAATGGCATTCAGGATGAATGTTGTCGTACCGTGAGATTAAGTGATTGTACTCCAGGGAGTATCGGTGATGCAGTGTTTATAGATGACAATTTAAATGGCATTTTTGATAGCGGAGAAGAAGGATTGCCTTCTGTTGAAGTTGTCCTTTACAATGATGAACTCGATATTATAGAAACAACTTTTACAGATAGTAATGGTGCCTACCAATTTGGAGATATTGGTGAAGGCTATTATCAAGTGGGAGTAAATTATAATGGATTACTTTCTCCATCATTTGCTTCTAGCCTTTCTGCGAACTATGGATCACAATTACTATCTGACATTTTTTATGTAATGGATAGTGAGATTGTTGATGATTTAGATTTTGGATTTAGACAGTTGTTTTCGATTAATGGAGTTGTATGGAATGATGAAAACTGTGATGGATTCTTAAGTATCACAGAAGATATATTTGAAGGTTTGACAGTTGAGCTGATAGATGCTCAAGGCAATATTGCAGATTCAACACTTAGTGATGATAATGGTAATTATATATTTTCTCAACTTGTAGATGGAGATTATTCGATTATTCTGAGAGGTCAGGATGAGAACTTATTTATCCCTACGTTGAATCCTGCAGGCACGGACGTTAACGCATTACAATTGATAAGTGGAGTACCAACAACGGGAATATTTGCACTGGATGCAGATGCTGTATTTAACCTTGGTTTGAAGTTCCAAGGTGGATCTATAGTTGGTCAGGTATTTTTAGACTCAGACTTAGATAACATTGTTGATGCTGATGAGGAAAAGATTTCAGATGTTGAAGTGTCTCTGTTTACTTGTAGTAACGACTTTGTTGCGTCAACTGAATCAGATGAGGATGGAGCTTATCAATTTGACAATGTTGTTATAGGTGATTACTATATCCAATTTGCTTCAATAGAGGGATTGTTTGCACAGAGTTCAATTACGTCGATAAATCCTCTCAATAATGATATCTCGAATGAAAATGGGATGTTGACAACCAGTTGTTTTGCAGTTGAAGTTAATCAAGTATCAAATATCTCTGGTGGATTCTTTGCACCTGGTGTGATTGGAGATTTCGTGTGGAATGACGCAAATGCCAATGGATTGCAAGATGATAATGAAGAGGGAGTCAATGATGTAATGATACAGTTAATTGATAGTGATGGTGCATTAGTTGGTGTCGCTATGACTGGATTCTCAATGACTACAGAAAGAGATGGTCACTATATGTTCAATAATGTTGTACCTGGTGATTACTACTTAGTAATGTCTCAACCTGATGATGCTGTATTTACACAAGTTTTAACTACTAGCGGTGGCCAGAATAGTGACATTACAGAATCGAATGGTACGGGTACTACAGATATCATCACTGTTGCAAGTGGTGAATCTAACTTGGATCTTGATGCAGGATTGGTATTTGCTACATCAGAATTGAGTGGACGGGCTTGGACAGATTTTAACGCTGATGGAGTCCGTGGTACTGCTGACACAGGTATTGAAGGAATGGAAGTTTCACTTATTCAAAATGGTATAGTTTTAAGTACGACAACAACAGACTCAGATGGTATTTATACATTTTCGTCCATATTTGCTGGGATGTACCAAGTACAATTCGAGACTACGTTGGAGATATCTCCATTCCAAGTTGGAAATGATGCTAACATAGATTCTGATATTACTATTGATGGCAATACTGGGTTGATTGATGTGTCCATTGGTGAGTTTATTACCAATATTGATGCTGGATTTTATCAACTTAGCAGCATAAGTGGTTCTATATATGTAGATGAGAATACTGATAATCTCAATACGGGCGACGAATTATACAATGAAGAAATAGATGTTACACTTTTCAATACTGCCGACGGTAGTACAACATCTATTACAACTACTGGTACCTATACATTTGACAATCTGATTCCTGGCAATTATTTTGTATCAATGCCATTACCTGAAGACTATACTGCTTCTGAGGTAAGTGGTGATCTTAACGATGATAATAACTTTGACATAGGGGATATTGGGGGTATAGGTATATTATCTACCGAGACTCTCACGTCATTTTCTAGCTCGGTATTTTCAAATGTAGATGCAGGTTTACAACCTCCAATATTTAATAATTCAATTTCAGGATATGTCTTTGATGATGTCTCAGGAAATGGGTTTAGCGAAGATGAGGATTTTGGTATTACGAATGTGACTGTTACTGCGACGTTGGATAATGGTAATGAATTTACAACAGTAACAGATGATTCTGGAATGTACACTTTGGATGCTTTGCCTAATGGGACATTTACTTTGTCAATCATCATCGATCCAATCTACCAACTTACAGATCCTAATGTTGAGTCTGATGAATCGGATGATACTAATGATTCAGATTTCATCCAAGTTGGCAACGAGTTTATCTTAGAAGACTTTGAGTTAACAGGTGATGAAAACGTTGTGAATATTGATGCTGGATTTTTTAGATTTGGTATGATCTCTGGAGTCATTTGGAATGACTCGAATGGAGATGGTATCCGAACAAATGATGAAATGTTATTTGAAAACTTTAATGTATCTCTTGGTGGTGACTTTCCATCGGAAGATATGCTCACATCAAATGGCGGATATTCTTATACAACATTACGTCCAGGTACTTACTTAATTTCATATGATTTAGGAGAGGACATATACATATTTTCACCTGCACAGCAAGGTACTGACTCTTCGATTGACAGTGACATAGAGTTATTCAACACGACAGGTGGAACAACAAGAAATATTTTCATTGAGTCAGGAACAGTAGTTAGTAATGTAGACATTGGACTTATTGATCCAGCAATCTTACTTGGATCTATAAGCGGGGTAGTTTGGTTTGATGTGGACGATGATGGGATCCGGAGTGCTAATGATTTACTATTAGCGGATTATCCAGTAACACTCAACACTATTGATGGACCTATCAGTATATTTTCTTCTGCTGACGGAAGTTATACGTTTGAAGATTTAGCACCAGGTGTATATAACATTGCTTCAGTTCTCCAAGGAGACTTCCAATACGCAATTCCTAATGCGGGCTCAGATGATTCTGTGGATAGTGATATTGCGATCATTGCAAATGGGACTACAGTAAATTTATTCTTGCAACCCAGTGGTGAACTTATAAATGTAGATATCGGATTTATCGATGTACCAGACGAAAGTCTAGGTGTAGTTTCGGGATTAATATTCCATGATAATTTTGATGGATTATCTATTGATGACTTAGGATTAGAAGGTGTTGAAGTTTCATTGATAGATTTAGCTACTTCCACTGCTGTGGCTGTGACATCATCAGATGTATTTGGTAATTATTCATTCGATATGATACCAAATGGCTTCTATCAATTGAGTATAAATCTACCAGAAGACTTTGTTCTCACAATTCCGAATATCGGATCTAATGATGAAGTTGACTCTGACTTTATTCTTTCAGGGATATCAGATATAGTTACATCTGCATTTGAGATTAATGAAAACACTTTCACCTATGTATTTGATGCTGGATTCTATCAAACGGGTGAGATCCAAGGTTTAGCTTGGGTTGATAATAACGGCGATGGAATTCGGAATCTAGATGATGATATATTGTCTCCTTATACCATTGAGATATTTAAGGATGGTGTACTATATGATACATTTGAATCTGATAGCACAGGATATATCTTTGATAATTTAGTCCCAGCAGCATACTTTGTGTCCGCAGAGATAGATGAGCAACTCTATACTGCCACTTTGGGTGTTCAAGGTACAGACGCTACTCTCGATAGCGACTTTTTTAATATTAATGAAACAGGTGCAACCTCTGGTAACTTGTTTATTAACTCAGGTACTACATTTAGTAACATTGATCTTGGTTTGATTCCAGTGGAGGATACTGAGGGCGGACTGAATATTACCGTTGATATTTTTGAAGATGCCAATGCAGATGGATTATCAGTAGGTGACTTACCTTTCAATAGTAATTTGGTCGTATCACTTTTCGACATCACTAATGATGCATTTGTAGCCACACTTTCTGAATCAAATGTTTCTCAGATATCTCTTTCTAATTTAAACTTAGCAGATGGTCAATACCTTTTGACAATAGGTGCTATTGAAATATTAACGGATGCTGATGTCGGGATGGATGATGCAATTGATTCTGACTTTTCTGTTGATATGAGTGGAGATTATTTTATCATATTAGATATTGATCAAGACACAGAAGATATAGAACTTGATCTAGGTGTTTATATGACTACCGAGATAGGAGGAAGAGTTTGGCATGATCTAAACCAAGATGGGATACAAAATTCAGCAGAGGAGTTATCGAATAGTGCTGGAGTTGCTGATGTGATTATGTTCATTACTGATGTAGATTTAAATGTGGTAGCTGTAGGGAGTTCGGATGCGGATGGTAATTATCTATTCTCTGGACTTAAGCCTGGAGATTACCTGGTTGCTTCGTCAATAGCAGCTGATGCTGGCTACTCGATAGCAGACCAAGGAACTGATAATAATATTGATTCTGATATCACGATGTCTGTTGGCGTGAATGGATTTACAATGGCTTATACATTGTTGTCAGGAGATTCTAATACAACAGTAGATGTTGGTGTTATTTCAGATTTTGAGCTATCATTAGAATCCATTATAAATGGTTTTGTTTGGGAGGATACTAATGGTAATGGTATATTTGATAGTACTGAATCAGGAGATGCAAATGTAATTGTAAGACTCTTTGATGCGACAGGTACGATCATTTTCCAGACGATGACAGATGATAATGGTTTCTATCAGTTGGAAACTTTAGTGATTGGAAATATCTTTCTTGGATTCATTGATTTAGATTCTGACTTGATTAGTACACTACCGTTTGAGGGTACTGATGAGTTGTTAGATTCGGATATAACTAATGTAAATGGTGCATTCACCACAGAGTTAATCTTCTTATCTCCGAGTAGTGTCAACGAAGGTATCAACTTAGGATATTTTAGAACAGGTAGTGTAGGTGACTTTGTTTGGGATGATCTCAATAGCGATGGAATTCAAGATATAGATGAGCCGGGATTAGATGGTGTACAAGTGAATTTATTTAATACAGAAGGAACGATGCTAGCGACAACAACAACTGATTCGCAAAATGGCGTTTCTGGTTTTTATGAATTTGAAAATCTTAATCCGGCGATCTACACAATCTCTGTAGTTGCACCAGAGGGTTATGGAGCTACAACTATGGATTCAGGAAGTGATGATGAGTTAGATAGTGATTTGGATAATTTCACAATGTTCAGCTCAGAGTTCAATGTTCTCAGCAATCAAGCGAATACTTCTGTAGATGTTGGATTTACTGTTCTACCTGCTGGTCTTGGGAATAAAGTATTTGTTGATCTCAATGGGGACAATGTACAATCAGAAGGTGAACCAGGACTTGACAATGTAAAAGTAGATCTGCACAGTGCAGATGGAACATATATTGCAACTTCTATCACAGAGACGATTAATGGTGAAGCTGGAATTTATGGATTCAATGAAGTATCCACTGGAGAGTATTACTTAGTATTCACCCCAACAGAAGATGAATATTTATTTGTGATGCCTAATATGGGTAGTAGTGATATCACTGATTCAGATGTGACAAGTACTATCGAACCCGGATCGACAAGTATATTCAGTATTTCAAATGGCATACCAGATGTAGATATAGATGCAGGTGTCTATCTTCCGAGTACTGTTGGTGACTATGTATGGAATGATGATAACGAGAATGGTATACAAGATGCTACAGAAGCAGGATTCGATGGTATGCTTGTGGAGATTTATCGTTCTACAGGTGAGTTCGTTGCTACTACAATGACAGATCTTAATGGATTTTATGAGTTCAATGAGATGCAGGCTGGGAGTTACTATGTAAGATTTAGAGTAGAGGGCTTATTTAAGTTTACGACTCAGGATTCTGGAGGAGATAATGACATTGATAGTGATGCGGGTATCACAGGGCTTACAGACATCTTTAATCTTGAATACAATACAGTACAGACTCAATGGGATGCTGGTGTGGTCTTAGCTCAAGCAAGAGTCTCTGGAGTTGTTTGGGATGATGCGGATTCATCGGGTAGTAGAGAGTTTAATGAATTCGGAATGGAGAATATCAGAGTTGAAGTCTTAGACGAGAATGGAAGTACGTTGATGGAAACAAGGACTGATCTATTAGGTAACTATGCATTTGATATCAATACTATAGAGAAAGTATTCATCGCCGTGAATGCACCTAACGGGTATCTGTTTTCTGATAGCCCATCATTTATTCCTGATGATGAGAATAGCGATGTGGGTCAAACAGGATTGACCGAATTGTTAGATCTGAATAGTGAAGCGATAAGAACCCATATTGATGCAGGCTTATTCTTATTCAATGGTGTGAAGGTGAAAGTATTCCCTAATCCAACTATCGAAAGTGTTCAGATTGAAGTGATAGATCCACTCTTGGATATTGAAGAGTTCTTTGTCAGAGTATTTGATCAAGGAGGCCATATGGTACTGTCTGAGACTACTGCTCTGCAAGGACTTATGTCAAATAAGATAGATCTCGGTATGCTTGAATCAGGCATATACCAAGTTTATATGGAAGCAAATGGTCGCATGTGGAAGCAACAAATCGTAGTGATTGATTAAGAATATTAATGACCAATCATTATAACGCAATAATTGTAGGACAAGGCATAGCTGGTACACTCATCAGCTATGCCTTGCTGTCTCGAGGACAATCAGTATATGTTATTGATAAGCCTCAAGCCTATGCAGCCTCAAAGGCTGCAGCTGGATTGATCAATCCTATCACTGGACGATTTTATACCAAGTCTTGGATGATAGACGATTTACTACCCGCAGCTATTAAGATGTATGAGTCACTAGAGGAGATGTTGGAAATGCAGTATTGGTTTCCCGGAGATATCTATCGGACATTGCACAATGTGAAGCAGTGTAATGATTGGTCAGCTAGGCTGTTGCAAGCACCATATCAAGATTATGCAAAGGCTGCCACACATGTGGGGCCTTATTCTGGTCGAGTCGTTATCGGCGAAGGTGTAGCTCTTATATCAGGTGGTGGTAGGGTAGAGGTTGCAAAGCTTAACCAAGCTTATCGAGCTTACTTATTGTCAACAGATAGCTTTAGTGAGGAGATATTTGACTACGATCAACTCCTATATAATGACACCCAAGTTCGATATGGAGACGTTACTGCAGATTACATTGTGTTTGCTGAAGGTGCAGGAGTATTGAAGAATCGATTGTTCAAACATCTACCGCTTCGACCTGCTAAAGGAGAAGCTGTCCATATTAAGTGTGAAGATATCAGTGAAAAACAAGATATCCTTAAGCATATGCAGTACCTAGTGCCAACTGAATCAAGTAATACCTTCTGGTCAGGTGGAGGATTCAAATGGCAATATAAAACTGAAGAGCCGACAGAAGAATGGAAAGAAAAACAAACTACAGAGCTTACGGAGTTTATTGATGCGAGATATGATATTGTCAATCATCTTGCTGGTGTGAGACCTTGCGTCAAGGATAGAAAACCTCTTATCGGTAGACATCCTACTCATAGTAAGGTCTACTTATTTAATGGGCTTGGTACGAAGGGTACTTCACTAGGGCCATACTTTGCAGAGATGCTCGCTGAGCATATTCTACACAGGGGTAGTATTATCCCTGAAGTAGACTTGAATAGATTTACAATTCAGTAGTTAACTACTTACTAAAGTATTTTTTCTTTTTGTCCTTAGACGATTTACGTCTTGATCTACCGCTTCCGCTATCTGATGATGGTTTGTCATTGCTTCTAGAACTGCCTCTTCGACCTCCACCACTTCGTTTGAATCTAGACTTACTTCCTCCTCTACTTCCTCGGCCACCTCTATCTCTTCCGCCTCGTCCACGACCACGATCTCCTCGATCACTACCATAGTCAGCATTATCATTGAGTGATCCAAGTTCATCGAGATTCATATTATCAAGCTGATGAGCGACTAGCTTATGGATAAGATCATCTTTGCTGAGACTATCAAATGACTTCTTTACGATGTCCGCTAAGTTAGATTTATCAATTCCAGATGCATCAGTTGCTGATATTTGGCTAGACCAATTATCGAGTCTCACCTTCTTGATGTCAGAAGTGTTTGGAACTGTGATTTTTTCAAACTTGATCCCTAGATCACGTTCAAGTCTATTGATTCTATAGCTTTCTCTTCCATTGATAAATGAGATAGAGACTCCACTTTTACCTGCTCTTGCTGTACGTCCACTTCTGTGTGTGTAGTAAGCGGTTTCATCAGGTAGGGTATAGTGAAATACGTGAGTCAAGTCATTGACATCGATACCTCTTGCAGCCACATCCGTTGCGACTAGTACCTGCAATGCTCTGTTCTTAAATCTCTTCATCACTCTATCACGTTGTGCCTGAGATAGATCACCGTGAAGGGAGTCTGCAAGATATCCGCGTTGCATTAAGTGCTCAGCTAGTTCTTGAGTGTCTCTTCTTGTCCTACAGAACACTACACCACGCATTGACTGATCCATATCTAAGAATCGTGTAAGAGCTTCTTGCTTATTAGCCCGGCTTACAGTTGTGAATACGTGTTTAATATTTGCATTTACCTCATTCTTAGTATTAACTTTTACCTCGATAGGGTCAGTCATATATTCTGCAACAATACCTTTAATTGCATTTGGCATTGTCGCTGAGAATAACCAAGTCATTTTCTCTTCTGGGCTATAACTCAAGATAGTGTCAAGATCATCCTTGAATCCCATATTGAGCATCTCATCTGCCTCATCTAAGACGAGTATCTGTAACTCATCTAGGAAGATTGCCTTTCTCTTAATCAAGTCAATCAATCGACCAGGTGTCGCAATGATAATTTGCTGAGGTTTTTTAAGTGCCTTTATTTGATTGACAATAGGTGCTCCGCCATATACAGCAAGTACATTTACTTGCTTCATATACTTGGAAAAGATCGCTAGTTGTTCAGCAATCTGCTTACCGAGTTCTCTAGTAGGTGCAAGTATCAATGCTTGTACCTTTGGGTCAGCAGGATTGATGTTTTCCAATAAAGGAAGTCCAAATGCTGCAGTTTTACCGGTACCAGTCTGGGCAAGTCCAATCAGGTCCCTGTGACCAGATATAAGATGTGGGATAGCTTGAGCCTGAATGTCAGTTGGTTTTTCAAAACCTAACTCGTTGAGTACCTTAAGGATGTTGTCTGACAGCCCTAGCTGTTTAAATGTTGTCAAGATGTGATATTTTATGGAAATTTCAGGCTGCAAAGGTATGATTAATTATGGTAGGGAATATTCTAGGTAGACTGATGTCAAAAATGCATAAGATGTGACTGATTGATCCTGATTTGTCAAACCAGAGTCTGCTTAGACACAACATTGGTTAGGCATCAAAACGTAAACCTTAATTGTGCCTTGATGTCATTACGTGTATTCCCATCAATCAAGTCCAATCCACTACCGATAGTCTCACGATTAGTGAAGCGAGTATTCGCATATCGGAATTCTGCTGTAATCATCCTTGTTGCTTTCCATCTAAGATTGATATAGTATCGCATCCCTTGATCAAAGTAAGCCGGGATGAAAAACTCATAAAGAATATCGTTCTCAAATGCATAGATTCTAGTATCAAAGTTATCAGTATCAAACAAGACTATTCGTGTTGTTACAGACAATGGAAAAGCAACGGGTTTAAAGATGATGTCTTGCATTAAAGCATATCCATTCGATGAGGACTCTTGAGTAAATCTAGAAAACTCAGCACGACTTCGAAGCTCTAGAGCCTTGGTGACCTTCTGGCTGATGTGTAATCTTAACCGCTGCCTGTGCTGTAGTGTTGGTTGATCTATTCTTGTTGACTCAGAAGAATTGGAGAACTTACTTTCACTGAAATATTGGAGGTAGATATTTAACTTTCGCTTGACATTGTAATCTATCCTTGCAAGATACTCCCGACCAGTAGAAGGGGAGTCGGTCCCAAATTTCAACCAAGGATTCTGCCACAAATCTGCATACATTCTAAATGTCCATGCATATGAAGGCCTTACCTCTAACCCTAGGTAAATGCCTTCTTCGTTCCTTACTGATGCTGACTCGCCAAATGCGTTTGGAAGGATGGCATTGTATTGAGGTGTATAGTTCCGATAGACAAGGGACATAGATACATTACGATCAAGACCGAAAAGTACACCATGCATTTGCGCTAGTCCACCTGGAGTCGAATTAGCGACCTCTCCATAGAAGCTAAAGTTTTTATATCTATATCCATAGTCAATAGATGTATTAGTCAATTTCGATCCTGCAAATCGATAGACATTGTAAAGTTGAGTGCTTGAGTCTAATGTAGCACTGTAATCCTGGTATTGAATATTTCCGGCAATATGCCAGTTACGACGACTGTACTTAATGATACCACCAAATTTGAGCTCATCAATAGAATCTTCCTTATTGTTCTCATTCTCTGTACGATGGTTACCTGATGCTAGAAAGGAAGAAAACCTGACTTCAGGATTATCAATATCAAGTGTATCTAAGGTCTGTATATTACCGTCTTTCTGAGTGTAAGAACCAAAAACAGTCACATCAAGATTATCAATAGGGGAGACTCTTGCAGCTACTCCTCGATTATAGAAATTTTCTGCAACAGAATTATAAGGTTTGATCGGTCTACCTCCAAGTTTGACATCATTAACCCAAGCACTCTTACCTGCTCCGAAGTCATTATGTGTGATCAGTCCTTGACCCATGCTGATGGTATAATCCCCAATCGCAATATCCTTAAGGAAGTCAGAATAATCCTTGAGATAAAGATGAGCTGAGAAATAATCAAACCCATGGGAATTACTGCCAGTAAAAAACTCCTCACCTGGATCTTTCTCTAAGATGATGCCATATCGCATCCGATTCTCATAATTATATCGATAACGAACTTGGTAAGCATTATTATCACCTAGATATCCGGAGTCACTATCTGGATCATAACCTCGTTGTTCTGAGAGGACTTTCTTCCATTTTAGATAGAGTTCGTGTTTTCCAGCAGTTGCCATTTTTAAAGGAGAGAGCTGATAGTTTGAAGACCCTTTGATAGTACTAAATGTCGCAAGGAATTTGGCATCAGAGACAGTCCATCCTTCGACAACTTGCAACTCTTCCAGACTAATCAAGTCACCATATTCTGCCCGATAATCTAGTAAAGATAAAATCTTAAAATCATCAATGAGCTGTAGTTGCAAAAAGTCTTCATATGTGGCTTCATTGATATTGAGTGGGGTAGACAGTAATCCTTCATACAAGGCATATAAATCATCAATATTGACTTCAGAGGATTCTTGACCTTCTAAGAATGTTTCTATTTGATTGATCAGTTTAGCTGGGATTTCTTCCTGCTGAGCCCAAACTTGTGAAGTGGTCAGAATCAATACAACGGTTATCAATCTTAGTAACATAGTCGAAAGATACTTAATAGGTGTCGAATTTTCGAAACTCTGACTTGATTATCCATAGAAGTAGTAGTACCAAAGTACCTGTGTTGTGGTTGTAGACATTTGAGTTAGGCTACTTAATTGGCAGTTTTGGGAATTAAATTTCTAAATTTTACCTACTTTTAAATGGAATTCTATCAATAGTCCTTTGGCTAAGAGGGCTTGCGTACTAAATATTTAAAATAAAGTCTAATTATAAATCTAATTCGATGAAGAAATTTTTACTTGTCTTTCTATCTGTTTTTACTTTGAATAGCGCTTTCGCGCAACCCGCAATGGACTTCACTGCCACGGACATCAATGGCAATGAGCATAACCTTTTCGAATATTTAGACGCAGGCAAAACAGTCATTTTAGACGTTTCTGCGACTTGGTGCGGACCATGTTGGGTTTTCCACCAAAACCACTATTTAGAAGATCTCTATAACACTTATGGTCCAGGTGGTTCAGATGAGATTGTGGTTCTTTTCTATGAGGGCGACGCTAATACCAATTCAGACGATTTGAATGGAATCGGAAATAATACTATTGGCGATTGGGTGACAGGCACCTCTTATCCAATCATCAACCCGCCCACGATTGACACCGCATTCATGAACTTATATGCTCCATTTGGTTACCCAACAGTAAGCGTCATTTGTCCTGATTCTAAGGAAATCATTGCAGATGTATATGACCAAAACCTAAGAGGCATCATTGAGCAAATTTTGAATTGTCAACAACTGGATGATGTGACGGACTTGAGTTTTTCAGGGGTAAGTTCCAGCTTAGGAACTTGCGATGGGACAGTGGATTTATTTCCCGGTATCTATAATTCAGGTTTTGATGATGTGAGCGATTTTGAAGTGTCTGCTAAAGATGCTGATGGTGTCGTCATCAATACCGCGACATTTGTAGGGACACTTGCTCCAAATGAAATCGGTACGGTTGATTTAGGCGCTTACACATTCGCTGGCGATGTAGCAGAAATCACCTACGAAATCAACATCAATGACCTGTTCGATAATAACCAAGCTACTTTCGAATATTCGCAAGGAGCTTTAGCTGCCAACAATATCATCAATGTTTATATCGAAGGGGATATTTGGGTTGCTGATGATCCAACCTATTGGTATATCGAGGATGATAATGGAAATATAGTCGTCCAAGGAGATCCGATGGTTGCTTCTGCGATTGTTGATCAGCAGGTGAGTTTGCCATCAGTCGGCTGCTACCATTTTTTTATTATTGACGAATTTGGCGATGGTTTAGAAACCCCTATTTCTATTACTGACGCTGATGGCAATGTTTTTTTTAACAATTCTAATTTTGGATTCTTAGGGCAAAGTACATTTGAGGTTTCGAGTATCAGTGACTTGCAAGAAACCCTTGATTTTGCTTCGGTAAAGGTATTTCCTTCACCAGTACAAGATGAACTAAACCTCCAAATGAACATCCTCGACGCAGGACGTATCAATATTCAAATCACAGACGCTACCGGAAAAGTAGTCGAAAACATCGACCAAAACTTCACTGCCGGCACCAGCACCGTGAAAGTAAATACATCTAACTTGTCGAATGGTCTTTATTTCATTTCCATGAAAAATGGCGAAGGAGTGATTTCCAGAAGATTTGTGAAGCAGTAAATCGAGTTTCCGAGTTGCGGGTTTCGAGTTTTTCTAATATGATTAACTCGAAACCCGCAATTTGCGATTTGCTCAATGCATCTGATCCCCTCCCACCTCAATCGTCATCAACATCTCTATACGAATCAAGGGTTGAATTCGAAACTCTGACTTGATTATCCATAGAAGTAGTAGTACCAAAGTACCTGTGTTGTGGTTGTAGACACCAAATAGGACTTCTCAGGATATACCTTTAAGTACCCATTAACGTTCTGCAAAGGTCTTTTAACGAATGTATCATTTAGCTTTATGAGTAATAATCATTAAAAAACATTCATTATGAAAAAGATCAAAGTACTAACAGTAATCGCCTTGAGTCTCTTTACACTTTCATCAATGTATGCATCAGGTATCGAAGGTGTATGGGTAAGTGACAGACAACAGAAGAAGATTGTCATCAAACAATATGATAGGGAATTGTTTGTCCGTGGCGTCTATCCAAATTATGACAAGGGTCAAGTCTTTCGTAGATCTACTAAGACTAGATATCGTGACAGTTATGGCAATTTAATCAAGATTACTAGAGATGGAATAATCCAAGTAAGATATGTACATACGACAAGCAGAATGGACTTCCGAAAAGTATCTGATATCGTCCCTAAAGTAAAACAACATCAACCACAGCGATCTAATCGTAGCTCCAGTAGAAATAGATCAACATACAACCAATCGAATAGAAGCGCATATGATGATAGGGGAATCATCGCTCTCGAAGGCACTTGGTTCAATCGAGATATCAATCAGGAAGTCTATATCATTGCAGACAGATATGGAATCAAAGCAGCCATTAAACGAGGTGAGTGGACATACTTTGAGCAAATTAATGAGAATACTTATAAAGACAATCGTGGAAATACCTATACAGTGAACCGCGATGGATCTATGAGTTGGGTGAGCAATGATAGAACTAGAGTATTTGACTTGGTTAAGCAATCAAGCACGATACCTTATTAAGATAAATGGAGTTTTTTTGAGTTGGAATTAGAATGAAGGCAAGACTATGAAGTCTTGCCTTTATCATTTATGGGTGATACTAGATTCTCAGAATCGTGTAGATATTTAGAATTGCCCAGTACGCAACATTACTAACGTGCAAGCATGTTCAAACTCAATATTATGATCTACCAATTTTCTGACAAATTCTGGATTCTCAGTTCCTGGATTAAATATGACACGTCGTGGTTTAAGATTGATCACGTAATCATAATATAATTGTTGTATAGTTGGATTGATATAAAGAGTCACAGTATCGATATTCGACAAATTAAGTTGTTCATCACCATATGATAAACCATGAACTTCTCCAGGTCGGCCACCAATGGCATATACAGTATGATGATATTCTTGCAGCATTTTGATGGCCTGAGCGGAGTATCGAGATGTATTCTCTGATGCACCGATAACTAATGTAGGTATTGACATTGGGAATTTTTATTTACTTGTAGTTTTAATCATAGTAGTGAGATCAGACTCTGTTGTTCGAAATTATTTGACTGTTTTATTCTTACATTTTCTCACCGAATCATATTAGGGGGATAAGTGTCCGTATACAAATACTCAGGTAATACGGGCTTTCATATTACATCTACTTAACATAATATTAATTATAGGCAAAAAGTGGTGTTTTCTTTTAGGTAGCATATCAACGCATAACGGCAATTGAAGTTAGAATCAATTTTATCAAATGTACTAACCTGATAGCTGGTCATTGATCTATACAATTGCAGCAAATAATTTTCTCACAGTTTTTGACTGCATTTAGACCACGCTATGAACACTTATAACTTTAACACTTACAAATGTGACCCTTAGAGATATATGTGTCTTAATAGCATAAGAAGTTTTTTCATATTGTTTTGATTATTTTTAGGAGCTGCATTCTGTGTAGCTCCTTTTTTTATCTAATCAGTCTTATCAGTAGATTCACTGCCAGTGATATAAGTAGCATCGTCACGATAGGAAAATAGAATCTTGAATTTTCTTTTTCGATACGTATATCGCCAGGCAGATTGCCAAACCATTTAAAAGCATTGGGAAATACATATAGAATGCTACCAATCACCACGATGAATATACCGATAATGATCAATGACTTTCCGTTAACTATGCCCATAGAGATTTTGGATATTTCCCTGAGTCAACAAGTTCATTAATCTTAGCCATCACATTAGGTTTGTCTTCTTGATATGTGACTCCGAACCATTGGCTGTTAGATTCCAAAACTTTGATTTGTTTTGTATTTGACTTGATCATATTATCTAGTACTAGCGGTATGAAAAACTCTGACTTAAGTTCCTGTCCATAATTAGTCAAAAAATCTCTAAAATACCCGTTAGTTAAATCAAAAAAGTCAGGAAAAAATCCAAACATATTCATCGAAACCAATGTCTCAGGATCAAGGAAATGATCTTGCTTATCCAATGTATAACTACCCTGACCCTCAGGATTCACTTTTGAGATTTTGATTGTTTCTACAATATCCTTTAGATAGTCTCCATTCTTCTCACAAATGCCTCTGTTGACTGTGCCGTGATCAGAAAGTGTATTCTTCAAGTAATATGCAATGGTCGCGTACTCATTGTCTATGTGATTATCCTTACAATGATTAAAAAACTTAATGAGTGTCTTGAATGCATCATGACCATAGTAGTCATCGCCATTGATCACAGCGAATGGATCATTGATAACATCCTTAGCTACTAGTACTGCATGAGCTGTTCCCCATGGCTTTTCTCTGTCAGGATTTACAGAGATATCTGTTGGTATATCACTTATATCTTGAGTCACAAATACGAGTTCTGCCTTTCCAGCCAGTCTAGGCTCATAGATAGCTTTGATATCTTCTAAGAAACTCTCTCTGACGATAAATACAATCCGCTTAAATCCAACACTAATCGCGTCATATATTGAGTAATCAATAATGGATTCACCTGATGGCCCGAATTTGTCTATTTGCTTTAAGCCACCGTAGCGACTGCCCATACCGGCTGCTAATATCAATAGTGTAGGTTTCATAGGGTAGTTATGTGTAAACGATTTGTGAATTAGATTGTGTGTTTAGAGAGACTGAAGTAGAATCAGACGACTCTACCCTGCCGATAATCTGTGCATCAATTGCAAATGATTGACAGATGTCAATAAGATTGTTAGCAGAAGTTTCATTGTCTACATAAAGCTCTAACCGCGTACCCATATTGAACACCTTATACATCTCGGAGTCTTCAGCATTTGATTCTTCTTTGATCATTTGAAATACTGGTGGTACACGAAGTAGGTTGTCCTTGATTATATGTACAGGCTCGTCACAGAATTTTGTCACTTTTGTATGAGCACCTCCTGTGTTGTGGATGATACCTTTGATTGCAGATTGCTCTTGCTCTAGAGCTGCTTTGATTAATGGCAAGAAAGTACGAGTTGGTGATAGTAATAACTGACCAACTTCATACTCTGTCCCATTATAAATCACATTGTCTGTCAGTTTCTTACTGCCACAGTATGCAAGATCATCTGGTACCTTTGGATCAAATGATTCTGGATAGTGTTCAGCATAATGCTTTGATAAAACATCATGTCTGGCGCTTGTTAGTCCATTAGATCCGATGCCACTGTTGTACGTAGACTCATATGTGGATTGGCCATATCCTGCAACACCTACGATAAGTTGCCCAGGTCTGATCTGATTCACAACAAGGTCAGATCGCTTCATTCTACCGAAGATGGTAAAGCCGACATCAACTGTTCTGACGATGTCTCCTACATCAGCAGTCTCTCCCCCACCATGATTAATCTTGATATTATGTCTTGCCATTTCATTGACAAAGTCCATTGTTCCATTGATCAAATGTGAGATGACATCACCTGTGATACAGTGCTTATTTCTTCCTATTGTGGATGATAAGATAAAGTCAGTAACCATCCCGACACAAGCCATATCATCAAAGTTCATAACTAAGGCATCCTGAGCAATTCCTTGCCATACTGATAGATCACCTGTCTCTTTCCAATAGAGATATGCTAGACTAGGCTTTGTACCTGCTGTGTCAGCATGGATGATGCTACAGTATTCTGAATCTCCTGAAATGATATCTGGTAGGATTTTGCAGAAAGCACTAGGATAGAGGCCTTTATCAAGGTCCTTTATCGCTTCGTGGACTTCTTCTTTGCCGGAGGAAACTCCTCTAGCTGAGTATCTATGTAATGTATTGTCCATTTGCTTTATGCAATTTAGATGCAAATATCAGCTATATTGATTAGATATAGGTTTTATTGATATATAAATATACGCTGAGCACTAAAAAGGGAAGAACAACGGGAGTAAAACTACGACTAGAATACCATAAATGACAGTCAATCCTGCTCCAGTTTTGATGTAATCATTGAATTTGTACTTTCCAACAGAGAAGACCATCGTATTAGTCTGGTAGCCGATCGGAGTCAAAAAGCTAGCACTTGCTCCATAAGCTATCGCCATCACGAATGGCAGGTAACTCACTCCCAATGTACTGGATGTAGCTAGTGCGACAGGGAACATTAAAGCCGCTGCTGCGTTATTCGTCACCATCTCAGTCAAGATGACAGTACCGATATAGATGCCTATCAAGGCAAGATATGGAGATGAGCTACCTGTAACAGATAGTACACCGTTACTGATCATATCTGACACCCCATAATTCTCCATCACCGTTGCGATACCTAGAGAACTCCCAATCATCAATAATAGTCCTATATCTAGAGAGTTTTTAAGATGCTTGATCTGTACAAATCCAGCTGCGATATAGAATAATACGGTAGCAATCATCCCCTTAAATAATGAGCATATTCCTGCCGCTACACCGATGATTGCCAGAATAAATACCCCAATCGCAATGATACCTTGCTTGTGAGTGAGCAGATTTTTGAGCTCGATTTCTGAAGTGAAAATGAAGTTTCGATTGAGGTTTCTGTGTTTTTCAAATTCAGATCCTACAGCAAGAACAAGACTATCACCAGCTAGAAGCTGCATATCTCCTATCTTTCCAATTAATTGATTCTTACCCCTCATAACTGCTACAATCACAGCATCGAATTTAGTTCTAAACTGGGCATCTTTAACCTTGGCTCCTATGATGGGTGCATCGTGCTTCACCACAACTTCTTGTAAATTTGAACGAAGGACACCTTTGATGCCACTATGCATATCCAACCCATCAAATGCTTTCAACTCTTCAATCTCTCTGACGTTACCAACAAACACTAAGGAGTCATTTTCCTTGATCTTTATTTCTGGTGTAACAGGAAATATTGTTTGCCCATTGCGGATAATCTCTGTTAGAAACAAGTGATCCATCTGTCTAAAACCATTCTCCTTAACTGTCTTACCAGCAAGTTGACTCCCCTCTCTGACATCTGCTTCTACCGTATATTGTTTATCTTCTCCTTCTGTAGGGATATCAATCTTAGGTAATAGATAAGGAGAGATTACAACTAGATAGATAAGTCCAACAATCGCTAATGGTAGTCCGATATAAATGAAGTCAAAAAAGTGGAGACTTGGTAATCCTGCCTTGACGACAAATGAATTAATAATGAGGTTAGTACTTGTCCCAATTAAGGTCAATACACCTCCCATAATGGCCGCAAAAGACAATGGTATCAACAATCTAGATGGTTGAAACTTTTTATTCTGAAGAATCATACCCATAAATGCTGCAACAACAGCAGTATTACTTAAGAATGCACTGAGTAACATCGTCACTGAGGATATCTTGAATAAACTGAACCGTAGACTGGTTTCATGAAACATCTTCTTTGAGAGATATGGTAAGAGATGCGTTCGCTCTAAGACTGAAGAAACCAAGAGTAGGAGTATAAGTCCAAGTAAGGTCTCATTAGCATAGTTAATTAGAAGGTCTGGAGCACTTATCCATCCACAGAACAAGCATATGGTTGCAGCTAATACAAATGCCAAAGCAGGTCTGAGCACATTTGTGACAAGTGTGACAAACAAGACGACGATAAGGCCAATAATGAGGTAGGCTTCCAATGCAGTTAGGTTTTATTCAATGGTATCTGTTGAGCCATTTGATAAACGGATACGACTGCAATATACAAGTAACCCTTATGTGTTAGGTAATTTGTTAGGTTTTATGAGAATTGCCTGCCTATCTCACTTCAAACTCAATGGTGATATCACCACATTGCTTAGGAGCATCAGGATTACCTTCAAATCGATATTGCTTGGCACCCTTGATTGCTGTAGATACTAGAGTCTGATCTGTCGTAGTACTTCCTCCTTGAACATAGTCAGCAGAGATAACCTTACCATCTGAATTAATACATACCTTGACAATGACGATACCTTCTCTATCGGAGTTATCAGTGATAGTTGGTCTGTAGGTGACACCACGAGAGCTTAGTCCCTCCCCTACTGTACCCATACCCGATGTGATCGCATCTAGTGCATCACTATTTTGGCCACCAATATCGCTTGATTCTTCTGGAGTACCATTACCGGAATCACTGAATAATGATCCGAATGCAGACTTACTTGCCTCAAGTTTTGCAGCTTGAGTAGCTTCTTCTGCCTCACGTTTTGCTTTAGCTTCAGCAGCCAATACTTCAGCTGATTTTTCTGTAACAGTTTTCGCTTCTACCACTGCAGGAGCCGGAGTAACGGTTTCTTTGACAACTTCTGGTGCTTTTGCAGGTGGAGGTGTGTTGTCTGGTGCTTTCGCCTTTACTTTGGCCTTTTTAGCTTCTTGTGGTTTTGGGGTAGTCTTCTTTGCTTCTTCTTGTGCCACTGGTGTAAATATATCTTCCACTATCGGCTGAGGTGGCTCATTGAAGACTACAGAGATAGCAGCAACTTGTGTAGGTGCTTTTATGGTCATCTGCAGTACGGGAAAGATAAATAGGAACAATAGCAATAACCCAATAATAGATGTCACTAAGACACTATCTTGCTCTTCTCTTTGCAACTTGCTCATCAATGCATTCATAATCCAACTCTTTTAAAATAATTCGGTCTCTAGGTTCTCAGTCGAGTTGGTTTTGTTTTATGTAGGTAATCGTGCTATTTAGGATCTACCAAGGTGGCATTGATTCCCCACCGGTAGGCGACATCCATAATGGCGACTACGCTTTCATTGGGTGCGGTTCCACTTGGCGATAAAATCAAATTGAACTTGCCTTTACTTTTCTTGATATCTCTCACTCTTGATTCGATATCCCTGATACTTACGGAACTCCCATTCCATGTATACTTGCCAGAACTTGATACCGATACGATATTAGGCTGCTCAGTAGATGGAGGTGTGTTTTTATTACTCTTACCTGGTAGATTGAGATTCAATGCATTTGGAATCACCAATGATGAAGTTAACATAAAGAAAATCAAGAGCAAAAAAATAATGTCAGTCAAAGATGACATGCTAAATTCTGGGTTAACCTTACTTCTTTTCTTTAATCCCATAATAGGCTATTTTCTAGCTTCTGTTGCGATGATTGCCTTTACTTGTAATTTACTTGCGATAGCCATCACATCACTTACCTTGCTCCATGGCACACCCACTTCTGCAATGATTGTAACTGTGGCGTTCTCATTATTACTTTGTCCAGTAGCTGTAGAATAAATTTGCTTCTCTAATGACTTCATAGTAGTGGACTTGCCATTAAATGTCACCTTGCCATCCTTCATCATCATCACAGCAAGATCTACTGGTGCCACGACCTTACTATCGGACTTTGCAATTGGCATATTTATTTGCACTAGCGATGAAGTCAACATGAAGAAGATCAATAGCAAGAAGATAATATCCGTCAATGACGACATACTAAATTCTGCATTTACTTTATTTCTTTTCTTCATTTCTTAGATTCTTTTGTGAATTAAGATAACTAAGTTGCTTAGGCAGTTGGTTCTTGTAATAGATCCATGAAGTCTGTTGCTGTTCTCTCCATTTGGTAGATAACCTTATCGACATTTGCGACAAGAATATTATACCCTACAAAAGCCAAGATACCAATGAAGAGACCACCTGCTGTCGTAAATAAGGCTTGATAAATACCCCCTGCAAGAACATCTGGAGTAACATTTTGCTCTGATGACATCTTGTAAAATGCTAAAATCATTCCTGTTACTGTACCAAAGAATCCAATCATTGGTGCAGCCCCTGAGATATTTGCCAATGAGCTTAATCCCTTCTCTAACTTGAATACTTCAAGATTACCGACGTTCTCTATTGCCGCATCGATGTCTCTAAGAGGCTTACCTATTCTCTGTAATCCTTTTAATACCATTCTTGCATATGGAGAATTATTCGTCGCACAGATAGACTTTGCACCTTCAAGATTACCTGCTGCAACTGCTGCTCTGATATTGTTGATAAATTGCTCATCCATTTTACCTGCCTTCTTGATGATAAGGTATCTAGATATAAACAGATATGTTGCCAATAAAGACAGTAGAAATAAAATCAATACAATGACAAGTCCTAGGATGTCTCCAAAGCTTCCATCTTTATATAGGAGATTGATTACACTTATCTTTTCAGCATCTTCACCAGCCTTCGCCTGAAGGAAAAAGAACAAATTTAACATGAGTCTTACTTTAATTTAAAACATACAAACGATTCCCGAAATAGGATTCGTATAGTTATACACTTCAAAGTTAGCACCTTACACATAATATATTAGTATTTTTTATCATTTGTTTTTGTCTAGAGCTTGATTTCACTCTTCTTTTCTTTGAATTATTAAGGTATTGATGCCATTTCGGTAGTAATGATTTACGATATTCTATATTTCACCTTCGAAAGTTTGACTTACATTAAGTATTTGTATTGGAATTGTTACATTTTTGCATCAGTCTATCTAACTAAGTTCTAATACATTTTCAAACCCTATAACTTAATAGCAAATCATGGCTAAAATTTTAATCAATGATGGCATCCATTCTACTGGACTTAAGATGCTTCAAGATGCTGGACACGAGGTCAGCACAGACAAGATAGAACAAGATGATCTCCCTCTGCAACTCCCTCAATATGATGCAATCTGTGTAAGATCTGCAACTAAGGTCAGAGAAGATTTAATCAAGCAATGTCCTAACCTAAAAGTGATAGGCCGCGGAGGTGTAGGCCTGGATAATATCGATGTCACATATGCAAGAAATAATGGCGTGAAAGTCATCAACACACCGGCTGCTTCATCTAGAAGTGTAGCTGAGTTGGTATTTGGTCATGCATTGAGCTTATCTAGATTTCTCTACACATCTAATCGTCAGATGCCATCAGATGGTAATACAAACTTCAAATCTCTCAAAAAGAGTTACTCTAAAGGAATTGAGCTTAAAGGCAAAACTCTAGGAGTTATCGGTCTTGGCCGGATCGGCTGTGAAACTGCTACAATTGGCCTAGGAATGGGTATGAATGTGATTGGTTCTGATATCTCTGGAGAGAATAAAGAATTGGACTTAGAATTCGCTGGAATAGAGATGACTTATACATTGGAGAACGTAACTCTGGATAAGCTCTTACCTCAGTGTGACTACTTGACATTGCACATACCAAACATTGGGAAGCCAGTCCTCGGTGAAGCAGAATTCAATATGATGAAAGATGGTGCAATTCTTATCAATGCCTCAAGAGGTGGTACTGTGGACGAAGATGCAATGTTAGCCGCTCTGGATTCAGGAAAGTTAGCAGCTGCTGGACTAGATGTATTCGTTGGAGAACCTACTCCTAGACAAGATATCTTGAATACGCCAAATATTTCATTAACACCGCATATCGGTGCATCAACTGGAGAAGCTCAAGAAAACATCGGAATAGAATTAGCTAATCAACTGATTGAGATTCTAGGATAAATTAGATACACTTAATGGTAAATGTAAAATGGGCAATCGATGAAAATAGGTTGCCCATTTTTAATGTT
>CALISO010000062.1 GCA_938041445.1 uncultured Saprospiraceae bacterium | reverse complement strand
GACTTCAGGCCACATAGTATCAAACTCCCTCACCTCAATCAACCAGGCTCCTTCCCAAACTTTCCACACTTTAGGATTGATGAGGAAGATGTTTGTGATCCGACGATTACGAGTGTCTTTAATATACCAGTATCAGTGACTCAAAACTTGGAGTTATATCCCAATCCAACAACAGATGTTGTCACAATTCAAGTCCCTCATATACAATCTAAGGGACTGATAAGAGTGTCATCGATGAGTGGTTCATTGATATCAACAAAGTGTGAATCAGAAAGGTGAAATAAAAATCTCACTAACTGAATTTGATACTGGTATGTATATCGTGGAGTTGATCTATGATTCGAAAGTTCAAGTTGGGAAATTAGTTAAAATAGACTGATATAGTATTTCGAAATATCGTTTTATGATTCTTGTATGACTAAGAACTTCTTCTTCTTTCCACTTTCAATGAGCATATATTTACTATGGATTAAATCCTCTGCGCTGATCACATATTCTTCATCGGTGATCTTAATCTTATTGATACCAATACTATTACCTTTCAATGCTCTTCTTGCTTCACTTTTTGATGAGAATATTTGTGTCTCGTCTGTAAGCAGCTCTAAGATTGATTTCCCTTCAGTATCTATGGTGAACGACTGTATTTCTTGGCCAATAATCTCAAAGTCATTGATAGCCAATGAGTGCAACTGATCAGCTGATGCTCTGTGGTTGAACAGCAATTCTGAGACATTTTTTGCTGATGTAAATGCATCTGCTCCGTGGACTCTGGTTGTCAATTCTTCGGCTAGAGTTCTCTTGACTTGATTAGGATTCTCATCAATCATTGTAATCATTGATTCCATATCAGCTCTAGACTTCAGAGAAAAATACTTGATGAATTTCTCAACATCGGCATCATCGGCATTGAGCCAGAATTGATAGAACTCATATGGACTTGTCAATGTAGGGTCTAGCCAAATGTTACCTTTCTCAGACTTTCCAAACTTCTTACCATCGGCCTTAGTTAACAGTGGAGTAGTGATGGCGTAGGCTTTACCTTGAACATTACGTCTGATAAATTCAGTCCCAGATGTAATGTTACCCCATTGATCAGATCCTCCCATCTGAAAGATACAATCATGGTCTGAGTATAGCTTTTGGAAGTCATACGCTTGTAATAATTGATAACTAAATTCAGTAAATGAAAGCCCTGACTCCATTCTGTTCTTTACAGATTCCTTGGAAGTCATATAGCTTACTGTCAATGTCTTACCTACATCTCTGAGGAAGTCGAGGACATTCATATTCTTATAGAAATCATAGTTGTTGACTAATTTAAATCCATTCTCACCTTCGAAGTCTAGAAGTGCTTTCATTTGATTCACTTGATGTGAGAGATTGTGGTCTAGCTCTTCATAGGTCTTGAGTTGACGTTCTTGATCCTTACCAGATGGATCGCCGACTCTACCTGTTGCTCCTCCCATCAATACAACTGGTTGGTGACCTGATTTTTGCCATAAGGTCAATAGCATCATCTGGACATAATTGCCAATAGTCAATGCTGGTGCTGTTGGGTCAAATCCAATATAGCCCTTACAAGACTTGGAGGCTAACACTTCCTTAGCTCCAGGAGTCATATCGAAGAGCATACCTCTCCATTCTAATTCTTCTAAAAAGTCCATCTGATATAGTCTGATAATTTGTGACGGCAAAGGTAATGATTGTGCGATACATCTATGTCTATCAGTATGTGTAAGATTGCCCTAATTAGTGATTAATCGTACTGGGCTATTTACCATTGAGTGTAAATGTCCTACAGTCACCATCTTGCTGGATTAAATTTCTACATTTGTATCAGTATGCAGATATCCAAGTTCATTTCTAATCGAATTGTATTTAGCTCACAGAGGGCATTTACGAAAGTATTAGTATGGATAGCCATAAGTTCTGTTGCATTGAGTCTCGCTGTGATGATCGTAAGTATGGCAGTCATTGTCGGGTTCAATGAGTCAATATCCAATAAAGTATTTGGTTTTTGGGGACATATACACATAACGGATCTTCAAGTAAGTCGATCGTATGAACCTGTTCCTGTTGAACGAAATCAATCGTTAATAGATGAGATATATGACGTGAGCCAAAGTGATTGGGATCCTGAATCTAGCAATACTGAACCAAGTGTTAAGCATATTCAATCTTTTGCATTCTTACCTACTATAGTCAACTCCAAAGAGGAGCTTGAAGGCCTAGTGCTTAAAGGAATAGGCCACGACTACGATAAGTCAATCATTGATCAATATATCAAACAAGGTAAGATTCCATCTGTGACTAGTGATTCGTTGGGTCGAGAGATTATGTTGTCAGTACAAACAGCTAATCGTGTTCAAGTTAATGTAGGTGATCCGGTTGTACTCATATTTGTCAATGGAGATAAGCAAACTAAGCGGCGATTTACTGTCTCTGGGCTTTATCGGACAGGATTGGAAGAGTATGATATTAAGTTTGCTATTGTAGACATACGCAATGTTCAAGCATTGCTTGGTTGGACTGAAAATCAGATTGCTGGATACGAATTGTACACTGATGATACAGAGTTTCTGCCTCAAATTGCAGACCATATTTATGAGAATACCATTCCCAATGATCTGTATGTTGAGACTATCCAGGAGAAATTTCCATCTATATTTGATTGGTTAGCATTGCAGAGAATCAATGAGCAGATTATCATCGCCTTGATGCTATTAGTTTGTATTATTAATATGGCTACTATTATATTGATTGTTATTCTTGAGCGATCACGAATGATAGGCTTACTGAAATCTCTTGGCGCTACTAATGCAAGTATTCGTGGTATCTTTTTGCGATATGCTTTGTGGATTTTGGTTGCGGGGATAGTGATAGGTAACATTGTAGGACTGGCATTTTGTTGGATTCAGAAACATTATCCATTTATCCATCTAGATGAAGAGAATTATTATGTGTCTGTTGCACCTATAGCAGTCAAGTGGTGGCACGTACTAAGTATCAATGGCATAGCTATAGTTATTGTGCTGATATGTATGTGGCTGCCGACTTTAGTAGCTAGCCGTATTTCTCCCGTAAAAGTATTGAAATTCAACTAGGTAGTTTTCATCCGATATACCTTAATATTGATACAGTAAAGTTCTCTATATTTGTTGATGTAAGTATGTATTTATGACACCCATTAAACCTCAAGAAGATGATCCGTTACTTTGTGCTGCAAGACAATTCACTGCAGGAGACAGAGCTGATGGAGAATGCTCAATGGGTACATATCACTCCACCGATTTCGCCATTAGAGCTCGAAAATCTTTCTAAGCAGCAAGATATACCACTTGATTTTTTCGTGGATTCATTAGATATCGATGAACGATCACGTTATGATAGAGAAGAAGAGGCTAGCCTCATTCTCCTCAATTCACCTGTCCTCAATAACGAATTGAGAGATAACAAGGCAATCTATATCACGGTGCCAATAGGTATCATACTGCAGGATGACCTGATCTACACCGTTAGCCAAGAAGAAAATCCGATCATTGATAAGTTTATCAAAGGAGCTGTCAAAGGCTTTGATCCAGTTGATCATACCAAGTTTATCTTGAAGATATTTCAGGAGAGTGTATTGAATTATTTGGATGCATTAAAGAAGCTCAACCTCAAGCGTAATCTCATCGAGCAAGAGCTTTATAATAGTAGTAGAAATTCAGAGCTGAAGCAATTACTAAGAATTGAGAAGTCATTAGTTTATTTTATGAATAGTTTAAGGGCCAATGATCTACTGATGATGAAGATGAAGAGAACAGATTTTCTTAAAATTCGTGATAATGAGTATTTCGAAGATTTATTTGAAGATATCATAATTGACAATGGGCAAGCCCTAGAGATGTCCAATGTCTATGCGAATATCTTATCAGGAACGATGGAGACATATGCATCTATCATCTCTAATAATATGAATGTCTTTATCCATAGACTTACAATAATTACGATCATCCTGATGGTGCCAACCTTGGTTGCAAGTTTTTATGGTATGAACCTTGAATATTTGCCTTTCAGTGGCTCTAAGTATACATTCTACTTTCTCATTTTATTTTCTTTGATTCTAGGGATGTTCTTAGTCTGGTTTTTTAGAAAGAATAGAGGAGGTCAGTAATAGTGCAACAGTGCAAAGATGACACTGCGTCACTTTTGTTTTATATTTGAAATCAACGATCGTCACTTTGTGAATAAGTTTTCATAATTTACATCATAAATAATCTGTTCATCCGTGATTCAACAAATAATTTTTATTCTCATTTCTGGAGCTGCGTTCTTTTTTGCATTCCGTCAATTTGCCAAGATTAGGCAAACAATTAATCTCGGTAAAGATCATACCCCAACAGGTGATGCTAGTGAAAGATGGAAGAATGTTGCTTTAGTTGCCTTTGGGCAAAAGAAGATGTTCAAGCGTTGGATACCTGCTGTACTTCACGGATTTATTTATGTTGCATTTCTGTTCACTCAGATTGAGTTGATTGAAATTTTGATTGATGGAATATTTGGAGTTCACAGATTCTTTGCAACTAAGATTGGTTTCCTTTATCCAGTCATAATTAATACAATAGAGATACTGTCGTTTCTCGCATTAGTTGGTACTGTTATCTTCTTGATTCGTAGGAATCTAATCAAGTTACCAAGACTTCATAAGTCAGAAATGAAAGGATGGCCAACTAAGGATGCTAATATCATATTGATCCTTGAGATTTTACTTGTCAGTGCAATCTTTACAATGAATGGTACTGATGTCGTCTTACAATCTATCGATCCAGCTCACTTTCCAGATACTGGTCCACTTGCGATCAGTTCTTGGCTAGGGCCAGCATTGTTTGGAGGATTGTCAGAATCAACACTGCTTTTTCTTGAAAGAGCAGGGTGGTGGGTGCACATCTTGACGGTATTCGCATTTCTCAATTATCTGCCTGTGTCTAAGCACCTGCATATTCTTCTTGCATTTCCCAATGTCTATTTTGCTAAAAGCAAATCTAGAGGGGAGATGGATAATATGCCAGAGATTATGAATGAAGTAAAGTCTATGATGGGGCTAATCCCTGAAAGCGAGGTAGATATGGAAGCTGAACTACCAGAATTTGGCGCTAATGATGTGATGGAATTAGATTGGGTCAATGTACTTAATGCATTTACCTGCACGGAGTGTGGGCGATGTACCGATGTCTGTCCAGCAAATACAACGGGTAAAAAACTATCCCCAAGAAAGGTGATGATGGATATCAGAGATAGAGCTACTGAAATTCAAGCCAATATAGATCTTGGAAAGATTGATTGTAAAAAAGATGCAGACAAGCCGTTAACTAAAGAAAACTACTCTGATGGCAAATCGCTATTTGATTATATCACCAAGGAAGAAATTCATGCTTGTACAACATGTAATGCCTGTGTTGAGGCTTGCCCTGTAATGATTAACCCATTGGAGCCAATACTTGCTATGAGAAGGTATGAGATATTGTCAGAGTCAGCTGGTCCAAGTGATTGGGTGCCAATGTTCACAAGCATTGAGAATAGTGGAAGTGTTTGGCAGCTACCTGATTCAAGGGAAGATTGGATTCAAGAATAATATTTAGCTTATGAAATCATACCTTATACTCAGTTTACTTCTTGTCTCGTCAGCCTTGGCAGGGCAGCATACATTCTCAATAGTTGCTGTTGATACGTTGTCTGGCGAAATCGGAGCCGCAGGAGCTACTTGCTTAACTTCAGAAGATTGTGGAGGATGTGGGGGAGCAATTATCATTACACAAGTAATACCATCAGTGGGAGCTGTCAATGCCCAAGCAACAGTATGTCTGCCCAATGTTAATGCAGAGTACGTAGCAGATCAATTAATGTCCGGAGCTAATGCCGAGGAAGCATTAGCATCTGTCTTGTCTAATGACCAATGTCAATTTGGCAATACTGCCGATCGTCAATATGGTGTTGTCAGTTTTATTGATAATCAAGCATTGACAGCTAGCTATACAGGAGAATCAGCACTATCACATGCTGGACATAGAACAGGAGATACTTACAGTATTCAAGGGAATATCCTTCTAGGACCCGAGATACTTGACTCTATGGAGGCTAGGTATCTCAGAGCAACAGAAGCAAAACGACCAATTAAAGACAGATTGATGGAAGCTATGCAAGGAGCCAATGTAGTCGGAGCGGATTCCCGATGTGCTCCTGATGGATTGAGTAGTAAGTCAGCATTTTTGATTACTACATGGCTTTCTGATGATGATACTCAAGTTGCAATTGTGGAAGACACTGAGCCAGGCGTCGATCCAATAGATTCATTGCAAACTCTTGTTAATGATTTGTACGTATTGATCATTGATAGTACGCTTGATATCATACAGTCTGATCAAGTAGCAATCTATCCTAATCCAGCTCAAGATTACTTAAATGTTGTTTCTAATTATGCTTTTGGTCACTACAGAATTATGAGTGTTGATAGCAAGGTTATCCAATCGGGTGAGATTATAGGAAACAACCTAAGACTAAATATCGAGGAAGACGGATTATATTTCATTTCTCTCTACAATGAGAATGAAATAGTCACTAAAAAAATATTGATACAACGACGATGAGAGTAAAAACAATGGCACAACATGCTGCCGAAGGAACAAAGCCAGAAGTACTGTTTTGGGTTGGATGTGCAGGGAGTTTTGATGCAAGAGCACAGAAAGTTACTAAAGCATTTGTCAAGATTTTGAATGCTGCTGATATTGACTTTGCCATCTTGGGAAATGAAGAGAGTTGTACTGGAGATCCAGCAAGGCGAGCAGGGAATGAATTTGTATTTCAGATGACTGCTATCCAAAATATCGAGACTTTGAATGGTTATGATATCAAGAACATCGTAACAGCATGCCCACATTGCTTCAATACTCTGAAAAATGAATATCCTGCACTTGGAGGTAATTACAATGTGATTCATCATACTCAATATCTCAACCAACTTTTCACTGATGGAAAGCTAAGTGTACAAGGTGGTGCTTTCAAAGGTCGCAAGGTGACATACCACGATTCTTGTTATCTAGGTCGAGCAAATGGAATCTATGAAGTACCAAGAGAGCTTCTTAAGCAATTAGATATAGAGCTTGTAGAGATGAAACGATGCAAGACCAATGGTCTATGTTGTGGTGCCGGTGGTGCCCAAATGTTCAAAGAGGACGAACCTGGTGATAAGCGTATTAATACAGAAAGGGTAGAGGAGGCACTAGGTACTGGAGCGGATGTTGTAGCAGCAAATTGTCCATTCTGTATCACGATGTTATCAGATGGTATCAAGGCTGAAGAAAAACAAGATGAAGTTGCTATCTACGATATTTCAGAATTGATAATCCAATCAATGTAGAAATAGAAATGTTACAATCTTCGTTCACTATTATTTCACCACGTATAACGGTATCTTTACAATATGCTTAGAGACTTAATTGCATTACCAGATACAAGTCGAGTTTGGGTATACCAAGCGAATAGACCATTGACTTATGATGAAATAGATATAGTCAGACCGATGCTTTATGATTTTGCACATAATTGGCAATCACATGGTATCATAGTACAGTCATATGCCAATGTCTTTCACATGCAGTTCTTTGTAATCGTAGCAGATGAATCTAATCTTGGTGTCAGCGGTTGTTCAATAGATAGTAGCGTCCACTTAATGAAAGCGATAGAATCAAAAATAGATGTTAACCTATTTGACCGAATGCTTTATACTTACTTTGAGAATGAAGAGATCAAGATGATCCACCATATTGAATTCAAAGAGGCCTACAATAGCGGTAAAATTAAGGATGATACCTTAATGTTCAATAACCTAGTTGAAACAAAAGGCGCATTTATCCAAGACTGGGTGAAGCCTTTGAAGGATTCTTGGCATTCGACCTTTGTAAAGTAACTACATTTTTAGAATGTTGAAGTAGCTATTAATTCATAGCTGCAATCACTGCACCACCTATAGCTAAAAGCAAGATCTGGTATATCCCATCTATGAGCCATAACTTGATAGACTTCCTTTGATAGAGATAGTTAATACCCATCGCAGCCGCAGCAAAGAATACTCCAAAAAGAGCTCCATGAAATGCACCATGTACAACTGTGATATTCTCATGACCTAATAATAAGGCTGGAGTCATACCAAACATCATAACACACATCAGGATAAAGCTAGTCCCAAAAATGAGTGGCATATTACCACCTTGGACATCTTCGTCAGTCATTCCTGCTGCTTTTTGCCATGCCTTACCAAATGCAATAGGTGAATACCAGATAGCGCCAAGTCCCCAAGCTGCTAATCCAGCAACTAAGATTGACCAAAAATTAAAATCTTCCATATCATTGAGTTTTGTTTAGGGAAAGATAATAATTTATAGGTATGAAGCCAACTTTAGATTCCACAAAAGGCTAAATCTTAGGTATAGAATCTATCAACGTCTGAGTATATGCCATTTTAGGATTGTTAAATAATTCTGTGGGATTGCTTGATTCTACCACCTTGCCGTGTTGCATCACGAGTATCTCATCGCTCACAAACTTTACAACTCTCAAGTCGTGACTGATGAATAGGTAACCAAGGTTGAGTTCCTCCTTAAGGTCTAGAAGTAGGTTGATAATAGATGCTTGAATACTTACATCTAAAGCAGAAACACTCTCATCACAGATAACTAAACGAGGCTCACAAGCAAGAGCTCTGGCGATGACAATTCTTTGTCGTTGACCACCGCTGAACTGAGCAGGTGATCGATCATAAGCATCAGCTTCTAACCCCACTTTTTCTAGCAGATCTATGACCTTCTCTTTTCTTGATGACTTAGCATTGACATTGTGGATATCCATTGGTTCTTTGATGATGTTGCCAATTTTCATCTTCGGATTGAGACTAGAATATGGATTCTGAAAAACAACTTGAACGTCTTTGCGAAAAGTCTTCCAATCATTCCGATTAAATGTTGAGTAGTCCTTACCCAAATATGAGATGCTACCACTATTAGGGTTGTCAAGTCCAAGAAGTAAATTGGATAAGGTAGTCTTGCCACAACCTGACTCACCTACAAGGCCAAGTACTTTGCCAGAAAAGAGATCTAATGATACATTGTTTACAGCAATTGACTCAGATATTTTGCCAAACCATCCATCTTTTGATTGATAGATTTTAGTCAAGTTATTCGCTGAGATAAGTAGATCTTGATTTTTAGTTGATGGTTTTGATTTTACTGTTGATTCTTCTATTTCATCACGTATGTATGTGCTTAGTTCAGGCAATCGATTGCCCTTTGTATCAATGGTCGGTCTACAAGCTAGAAGACCTTTGGTGTAAGGGTGACTTGGTGAAGTGAAGATAGTCTTCACATTGCCTGACTCCACAATTTCTCCATGTTTCATAACCAATACACGATCGCAGATATTAGCAATAACACCAAGATCATGTGAGATCATTAGGATAGAAAGTCCATACTTTGAATTCATTGACTTAAGTAAGTCTAAGATACCCTGCTGAATAGTCACATCAAGAGCTGTTGTCGGTTCATCAGCAATAATTAATGCTGGTTCACAGGCAACGGCCATTGCGATCATTATTCGTTGAAGTTGCCCTCCTGATAGTTGATGCGGATAGCTATTGAATGCTCGTTTTGGGTCAGGTAAGTTGACCTCTTGAAAAAGCTCCAAGACTCTGTTTTTAGCATCATCTTTAGATTTATTGAGATGAAGTGTAAGGACTTCAACTACTTGCTTACCGCAAGTCATCACAGGATTAAAGGCACTCATTGGCTCCTGAAATATCATTGCGATTTGCTTACCTCGGATCGCATTCATCTCTTTATCAATGGCTTGATTTATATCTATACTTCCAGAAGCAAACGTAAATACGGAAGAATTGACCATTGCAGAATGCTCAGGTAGTAATTTGAGAATTGAAAGCCCTGTTACAGTCTTGCCGCTTCCAGATTCTCCGACTAGCCCAACAATCTCACCTGAATTAATCGCAAATGAAATGCCATGGACTACTTCGTTAACATTGTTGCCATTCTTAAAAGCAATGCTAAGGTCTTTAACTTCTATCAAGGCACTTGTTGACTTATCGGGCATAGGAGTTACTAGTATGGATATTCAATTATGGTTAGCAAGAAAAATATAGCTATTTACGAATGTAAAGTAGTCATGATAAGATTGATATACAAATTCTCTCTCGTTTTCAACTAATTGGTATTTTGATCAAGATGTAACTTAAGATTAAAACATAGTTAAATTGGTCTATATATAACCGTTTGACTTACTTTGTACGTTGTTATAAAGGATATTTCTGACGGTGTTTAATACAGAGCTGTCAATTTAGTAAACCATACGTTTTTTATGAAAAAGATAATCTTTCGAATAGTCTCATTTTTGCTCCTAGCTATATTGTTACTCGTCATCGTTGTGCCAATAGTCTATAAAGGGGAAATAAGTGACTTGCTAAAGGAAAAGCTTAACGAACAGCTTGACGCAACAGTTGAATTCTCAGATGTTGGGATCAATCTTTTTAAGGATTTTCCTAACTTTTATGTCAATGTCAAAGACCTATCTGTTACGGGCAAAGGCCCATTTGCTGACAAGGAACTTTACAATGCTACCTCAACTGCATTCTCAATTAACCTGAAGTCTGTAATTGATAAGAATACACCGTATCAAGTAAACGAGATTACCCTTGTTGACCCGGTTATAGACGTCCAAGTCTTAAAAGACGGGGCAGCTAACTATAACATTTACTCAGGTGATGAGACAACCACAACAAGTAGCAGCCAAGCTATTGATATCGCATTGTCTAAGTATGAAATCAAAAATGGAAGTATTCGGTATCTTGATATACCTGGTGATATCAAGTTAGTAGCATCTGGGGTGAATCACAGTGGTAGTGGTAATTTCACACAGACAGTGTTTGATATTACTACGGATAATGCAATCGATAAGATGAGTCTATCGCTTGGTGGCGTAAACTATGCCAGTCAATGGTCGATAAATGGAGATATTAATGCGGCAGTCAATCTAGATGAGTCTTCGTATGCTTTCAAGGATAATGTCTTGAGAATTAATGATATGGATCTTAAGTATAAAGGTGGAGTGAAACTACTGGACGGTGATCGGACAAGCATTGATATGGATTTCGATGCACCAAATAATTCATTAAAATCAATCTTGTCTTTGATTCCATCAGTCTATCAAGAGGATTTTTCTAGTCTTACAGCATCAGGAATTTCTAATCTGAAAGGTAGTGTACATGGTATCTATAAGGATGGAGCATCATATCCAGCTATCGATCTTGATGTGAGCATTAAAGATGGCGCTATTGCATATCCAGATTTACCTGAGAAGATTGAACGATTAAATTTCACAATGAAAGTTGCAGGTAAGCAACCTTCTTGGTCAGATTTGATGGTTGATATTCCACAGTTTGTAATGTCTATGGCTGGAGAGCAAGTCACTGGAAAATTCAAGATGGATAATGTGATGGGTAACAAAGATATCGCCGCTATTCTAGATGGTGATATTAATCTAGGAATGATCAGTAAGTTTGTCCAAGTAGATGGACTCAAGCAACTTTCTGGTCAAGCCAAAACACATATTGAACTTGATGCAGCATATGATGATATCGTTAATCAGAATTATAATAATGTTCTCTTTGATACTGATATAGGTATGAATAATGTGGTAGTTGAGTATGAAGGGTTTCCAAGTATGCAAATTTCTGATAGCAAAATCTCTGGGTCACCTAAACAGCTCGCAATCTCACAAACGAATATTAAAACTGGGTCTAGTGATGCTCAACTAAGCTTCTCTATGAATGATCCACTAAAGTATATCGTGGCAGATCAGGAAGTAGTTGCTGAGCTCAACGTCAAAAGTAATAGATTGAATACCTCTGATTTTATGGTTACATCAAGTAAGCCAAAGCCATCTGAAGCTGGAGTGGCATTTGTAGATAACTCAAGTACAGATGCTTACATCGAGAATATCAAGCTAGATTATGATTTCAGCGCTGGGCAGATCTTATATGAGGATATGGAACTCTCCAATGTCAAGTCTGCAGGAAGGTTCGATGATGAGACAACAAGAATCGATGATCTTGACTTTAAGTATGATGGAGTAGACTTTCAAAGTGATGGTTCGCTTGGGAATGTTTATAGGTATGCGATGTATGATGAGCGAGCAGATGCAAATTTGAATTTTTCAGCCGGAGAGATTGACCTCAATACATTCAATTCTTCAAGTGAAGGTAATGGAGGTAGTGAAAGTGAAATGGCAATTATTCTTGTGCCGGATAATTTTGATGCAACTATTAATACTAAGATTAAGAAGTTAATCTATGATGATATCGCAATTAATAATGTGAATGGTGCCATTAAGGTCAAAGATCAGACAGCAAGTCTTGTAGGCTTTCAAGGTAAGACGCTTGGTGGAGAAGTAAGGATAGATGGAGACTACAATACAACGGACATCACTAAGCCACTTTACAACTTTAAGTATGATATCAACATTATGGACTTTCAAGAGGCATTCAAAGCTAGTTCAATGTTTGAGAAGTTAGCACCTTTTGCCAAGTTTATCAAAGGTAACTTCAACTCTAATAGTGAGTTCAGTGGTGTGTTAGGGAAGGATATGATGCCTGATATTTCTACACTTTCTGCGGAGGGTTTTCTGGAAACTCTTAATAGTGTTGTCTTTGATTTTCCAGTATTGGATAATCTAGGAAATAAGCTTGGTATCAATGAACTCAAGCGTTATGAAATCAAGGATTCTAAGAACTGGTTTACTGTCAAGGATGGGGCTGTTAATGTTGAGCCATTCTCATTTACTCAAGAGGATATGACATTTAACGTCAGTGGCAAGCACTTCCTCAATCAAGAACTTGACTATAAGATCAAAGCAGAGATACCTAGAGAGAAGCTACAAGAATCTAACGTTACAAGTGTAGTCAACTCGGGATTGGATTGGATAAAAACTCAGACATCGAGTAAAGGAATAAATCTTGACATTGGTGACTATATCTATCTAGATATTGCTGTCACAGGTACATTAACTAACCCTAACTTGAAGATTGTTCCGACTGGTTCAGGTGGCCAGAATCTCAAGGATTCAGTAAAGTCTCAAGTCGCTGATGAAGTAGACAAGCTTAAGGATAAGGTGATGTCCAAAACTGAGCAAGAGATAGAGAGGAGAAAGAAAGAAGCAGAGGCAAGAATTAACAAGGAGGTAGAGAAGGCAACTAGTCAAGTCAAGGATAAGGTCAATCAGGAAGTAGATAAGGCTAAAGAACAAGTCAAAGAAAAAGTCAAAGATGTTGTCAAAGAACAGGTGCTTGATACACTATCAACTGTCATAAAAGATAAAGTAGGCGATCAAGTCAAAGATGTGATAGATGAAAAAGTAGGAGAAGTTCTTGGTGATAAGGCTGATACCCAAATTGAAAATGTAAAGGATAGACTCAAGGATATCAAGATCTTCGGTAAGAATAATGATGACGATGACGGAGGTAACTAATGAAGTTGATAATAGTCGCACCTAGATTCTTAAAGTTTATTACAAGAGGATTTGCTAAAGCAATTGTCTTATTTCCTTTTATCATCTTATCGAAAGGTGCTGATAAGTATGATACTGCTCTCATTAGACACGAACAGATTCACATCTATCAACAACTAGAGTTGCTGGTGATAGGATTCTATCTATGGTATGTGACAGAGTATGGAGTCTATAGATTGCAAGGATACAATCATCGAGATGCCTATATGCGGCTTTCACACGAGCAAGAAGCGAGATACTACGAGTGTAGTCCTGGTGAACATCGTAAGTTCTTTGGATTTCTGAGATATCTATAGATAGCGTATTTGAGATTGGTTGTTACTTCAGTCGATAATAATTTTTCATCTATTCCTCTTGATATAATATTCTCATTGTTAGATTGAGGTTATATCTTCACACAAACTATTAAATCAACGAATGAACTATAAAGAACCAGAAGGCCTCAACAGTGTAGCCAAGTTCCACAATACCTTCAATCTGCCAGTCTTAGACGAGGCGATAATTCCTGCAGAGGATAGATGCAAACTCAGAATCAATCTGCTACAAGAAGAATTGAATGAACTCAAGGATGCAATTCGGGATAATGACTTAGTAGAAGTTGCTGACGCCTTATGTGATATTCAATACGTCCTATCAGGTGCAATATTGGAGTTTGGTCTGGCAGATAAATTTAAAGGCTTATTTGATGAAGTCCAACGATCTAATATGAGTAAGACTTGTAAAACTATGGAAGAGGCTGAAGCAACAGTTTCACACTATCTAGAAAAAGGCCAACCATCGGAGATCAAGCAATCTGGCAATGAATACCTAGTCTATCGTATTGAAGATGGAAAGGTCTTGAAGTCAGTCAATTATTCACCTGCTAATCTTAAGCAGTTTTTTGAAGAAGCATAAAGCGAAGAGTATATGCATCCTATCCACTAGTTATAGAGAGTATGATAGGAGGATGTTAAGAATATCCGCCCACCTTTCAACTTTGGATTATGTGGTGTCATGGATATCTAGGTCTATTAATTTCAATGAAGAACTAGCTATCTCAACAAGATTCTCTTCTGGAGTTTTGTTTTATCTAGAGTATAATCTCAGAATACTTCAGATTATTGTCAATGTGAAACCGGAGATCATCTATGCTGTAGATCTTGATACAATGCTTGCGGCTAGAATGTATCAGCGGTTTTCAGGCTGTGAGTTGATATTTGACTCACATGAGTATTTTACGGAGGTACCAGAACTTAAAGGTAAACGCATTAAAAAAGCTATTTGGTCCCAATTAGGTAAATGGGCCATAAAGTCTGATACTACCTGTATAACAGTAAATAGCTCGCTTTCCAAAATTCTGAGTGAAAAGTATGGACAGCAATTTCATGTTGTGAGAAACGTTCCTCCTCAGAGGTCATTGCCATTGCAGCACAAAGAGACTTTAGGAGATGATAAGAAAGTCATCCTATACCTAGGGGCAGTGAATGTGGGTAGGGGACTTGAGATTGCATGTGATGCTGTTAAATCAGGACATTTATCCGAAGATTATGAGTTGTGGATAGTTGGAGATGGGGACATCTTATCACAATTGCAGAAGACCTATAAGGATGTCAATGCGATTAAGTTTTACGGATGGGTAGCTCCCGATCAACTCTCTGATATCTTGACTCAAGCTTGGATAGGTATCAATATGCTGGATGCTGTCAGTAAGAGTTACTACTACTCATTGACTAATAAATACTTTGACTATATCCAGCATCAGTTACCGGCTATCCATATGGATTATCCAGAGTATCAAGCTCTACAGGAGCAATATCCTGTGAGTAAATTAGTCAAAGAGTATACAATTAATGGACTGATAGATGGTATTCAACATTATAATGATCCTTCAGAATACAAAAAATCCAAACTCGCTTGCAAAGAAGCTAGTTTGGATTTGAATTGGGAAAGTGAGAGTGCCAAACTTTCCATTATTATGAAAGGATTAAAAAACTCTTAGTTACCTAAGAACCCATCTACTTCATCAGTGAACTCTGCTACTGTTGCTTTATATCCTGTCTTACCATAGGCATTGATATTAAACTTGCCAGCTTCATCTTTATCCAAATCAAATACCCACACTGAAGGAAACCCTCTAATCTTAAATGCTTGTTGAAGACCAGCATTTTGTTGCTTGATATCTTCTGGAACTGATTTTCTCTTTGGATAGTCAAGTTCTAGTAAGACCACATTATCATCTGCCCAACTTTGAAATTCATCCTTTGAAAATACTGTTGCCGTCAGTCTTTTGCACCAGCCGCACCAATCACTTCCTGTGAAGTTTGCCATAATTGGCTTACCTGTTTCTTGAGATAGCTCATATGCTTCATCAAGGCTTACTAACCATCCATCATTCTCAGCTTCGTAATCTGACTGAGCAGATAGCGCTAGGCTAGTGAATAGTAGACTTGCTATCAGTACTATGTATTTGTAATTCATCATTGGGTGTTAAGTTATTGCAAAGTTATGAATATTTCAATTTCTGTAATCAGTTGCCTGAAGTAATCGAATGTATACAAATATTACTCTAAATCGCATCAAATAATCTCCTCACATCATTCATTTAACAAAAATATAAGTGTAATAGGAATCTCACTATCACCAATTATCACATTACGATTCTCTATGTATGTAGATTATGCCTTACTTTCATGGCAATTCAAGTACGAGGTAATCATTTAAAAAAATGCAAAAAATGACACTTAAGCAATTAATTAAACTGGAGAACAAGTCTTCCGAAATATGGGTAGTATCTCCTTCATTACACTATGATGTTGAAAATAAAGACTTCAATGAGATCGTAAGTGTGAATCTTGGAGAGAAAGCTAAATACAGATATATCGTCCCTGAGTCACCAGAGATCAGAAAGCATATGAAGATGTATCAAAAGATGTACAAGCTTACCGATGAAGAGATGGCTGCTAATTTCTTATTGTTACCAATATCTGAGTTCAATCCATTTATCACTGAGACTGCGATATATGACCCTTCTGGTGAGTGCATTGCTTGTTGTGCTCCGGCAACTGAGGACTCTAAAGATGTCATCAAATTCAATGCTACGACAGCATCTACAATGGCCAAGTCATTCAAGAGCATCTGGAAGAGATACAAAAGATCTAACCCATAATTTGCTGAATTACTTCTATGGCTAGTAAAAAGATTTCTCCAGAACTAAAAGCTGCAATCATAGAGTTGCCTATTAAGGAGAAGGATAAACTCTTGATGAGGTTGATTCCCAAAGGCCGTAACTTAGTTGAACAACTGGAGTTTAAGCTACTTGAGGGTAGTGAGACTACTGAAGAGAGGCGTGCTGAGGTCGATGATGAGATAACAGCGTTGTTGAATCACTATAGTCATCATCTTTATGTGAGTAGACATAGTGTTTCTATTCTTAGAGAACTCAGTGGAAAAATTAATCATCATATCTCTATCACTAAGGATAAGTACGGTGAAGCTGAGCTCAATCTCAAGATAATCAATGCCTCATTTGAGTTTACTGACCTACAAGAGGGAATGCTTAGTAGAATGATTGATGAGAAGTATTATGATTATATACTTAGGCGATTAATCAAAGTACTCAAAATTATAGGGGCTTTGCACAGCGATTATCATTTGGATTTTTCTGATAGGATTACAGAGTTTTATGAAACTGTAAAGGATAATGACGCCTTGAGAGTATATGCTGAGTTACACGGTCTGGAGGTCAATGACCTGGAGTATGGGGACGTACCGGAGCAATATATCAAATCAAGAAAGTCGTGAAGGAACTATATCTAGTCAGACACGCAAAGTCCTCTCACGATATACCATTTCTACAAGATGTGCTGCGAGGTCTAGCTGATAGAGGTAAGGCTGATTCTAAGCTGATTGGTCAATACCTAAAAGATACCAATTCAACAGTTTCTAAAGTCTACTCAAGTCATTCTGTGAGAACTAAGGCAACCTTAGCGATTCTTAATCAGTATTTACACATTCCAGATAAATCTATTTCATATCACGAAGATCTTTACACATTTGATGATAGTGGGAAGGTTTTCATGAAGTATGCCCAGGGTACTGAAGAATCTATAGATACAATTCTAATGCTGAGTCATAATTATTCTTGTGCTCAATTTGCTCAGAGTATCAGTGAGGGAAACGTCGCAAATTTTCCTACCTGTGGTACTTTGAAATGTAGCTGGGATGTCAAATCTTGGTCTGAAGTAAAGATGAATAATGTAACTGGAGTCACTATGATGACTCCTAAAATGCTCAAACGATAGACTATCTAACGATTATAAATCTTTCCAATTTCTTAAATGGGATAAACTGGAACTCCATTGATTGAACATCACTGGATTCAGGCCCTTGTTTGCACCATTTGATGAGTGCTTTTACATCATATGAATTACCAAATGCTTTTAAACTTACGGATCCATCTGGTAGATTTTGAACAGTGCCGCATAAACCAAGTTTAGTTGCCTCTAGCTGAGTGTAGTATCGAAATCCTACTCCTTGAACTCTACCTGTCACATTTGCTATGACGCCTAATTGGTGGTTATTTGCATTCTCCATATTGTAAATGTAGGTAGTAAGAGACATATCACTCGTGATTCGGATTAACTTTGTTGTCTATGCCAATCCAGCGAAATACCATAGCTGTCAAACTAAAGCCAGCTGCAGAACGTGCTGTTCGCAATTCCCATCCTTGGGTATTTGACGAAAGTATCACTAAGATGTCTAAAGAGGCTGTCACAGGCGATCTAGCAGTCATATTTGATAGTAAGAAGAACAAGTTTCTAGCTATTGGTATGTATGATGCAGAATCGCCTATCAGAGTCAAAGTCTTAAGTTCAGAGCCTGGATTGAAGATAGATGACCAATGGGTCTTTCATCAGATAGAGAAGGCATTTTGGATCAGGAAAGATTATCTTAATGAGAGTCTCGATAGCTGTAGGATAGTCTATGGTGAAAATGATGGACTTCCTGGACTCATCATTGATAAGTATGCTGACAAGGTTGTAGTGAAGTTGTATTCAGGTATTTGGATAGGATTTTTGGATGCGATAGTTGGTGCTCTCAGACGTATGTTACAATCCAATGGAATTATTTTGAGACTTTCTCGAAATGTAGAAAAGAACTTTACAGAATTAGAAAATGGGAGCATTCTTTATGGAGACTCTATATCATCAATTGTTCAGTTCAATGAGTATGGAGTAACATTTGAAGTGGATTTGATCAATGGGCATAAGACTGGATTTTTTCTCGATCATCGTCACAATAGATATGCTCTTCAGCAAATGTCAAAAGACAAGACTGTGCTTGATGTCTTTAGCTACGCCGGAGGGTTCAGTATGCATGCATTAGTTGGTGGGGCAACTAGAGTAGTAAGTGTTGATGTCAGTAAGCAAGCACTTAATCTTGCTAAGCATAATGCTATCATTAACCATGCAGAAGCAAATCATGAGACCATTGCTGGAGATGCCTTTGCCATTCTGCAAGACTTAGCTAACCAAGGCGAAATATTTGATAGAGTTATTATTGATCCACCATCTTTTGCCAAGAAAGCAAGTGAGCAAGAGAAGGCCTTAGTTGCTTATGAAAGGTTGGCAAAATTAGGAGCTGAATTAGTCGCTAATGATGGTGTGTTGATTCTTGCATCTTGCAGTAGCAGAGTTAGATCTGAAGACTTTTTCCGTGTAGTTGATAAAGCAGTGAATTCCATAAATCCTCGGCTACGATTATACAGTAAGACCTTTCATGATTTTGACCACCCTGTAACATTTCCAGAAGGTAGTTACCTCAAATGTGGATACTGGAAATAAAAACTAAATATAGTTAGACCGACGAAGCACAAAGTTGGTCGAAGACCTCTTTTATAACTGAAATTTTCAATGGTTTCTCCTTGAAATCTCTAACAGCAGTAAAATCCTCAGATCTTTTTATATCAAAACTGCTTGAAGAAGTTGTCAACATTATCACGTGATCACACTTGTCTTCGATGGGTGCTTTAGCGTATCTATCTAAAAAGTCCCACCCATTATGGACTGGCATATTGATATCTAAAAAAATGACAGTTGGAACTACGTTTGATTCTATCAAATACTTAAGAGCTTCTTCTGCAGAGTCAACTATTTTCCAAGATGAAAACAACCCGCTGCGTTTCAGCATAATATCATTGAAGATATTAGTTGGTTCATCGTCATCAATAAATAAAGCGGTTAGATTTGACATAGATTACTAGGGTGTAGATATGGTATATTACAAAGATAAGATGACGATTAAGTCAGAAGGCAATTATTCTAAATATGGTCCAAATATCTAGATAGACTGTGCCTTTATATAGATTTTGGACGGATTAGCAACCATTGCATTGTTGTATCTTATCATTGTGGTGACACAAAACCGCACGATATATCCCTATTCACTAACCAGGTTTACTTCTTGTCTTCATCGAACAGAATCTTAGGAAGAGAATAAACTTGCTCTTTAAATGGAACATACTTACTTGACTTAAAGGCCTCTATTTTTTCAATTATTCCATTTAGCCTATCACTATATAACTCTAGTTGTCGTTGGCCATTAGGTGTTGTTGGCTCCCAATATGATCTGACATAGTTGGAAGTAGGCCATTGTAGTTCACTCAATTTGCCTAAGTTACTTCGGTAGCCTGTAGCATCTTTTGGTTGGACAAACATTAATTGTAATGTGTCAATATCCAAAGCAAGGCCTTTGATCGTATCATTGATTGGTTCTGCAATAGAGTCAGCTTGATTCTTAAGATAAGTCTTGATAAAGTTCAATTCCTTGTCCATAGACTTGAGTTGTTCGAAAGCATCTGAAGCCTTTTCTAATGTTGCGTAGTATGCTTGTTGACTCTCGTTATTGATATCACCTAATTGTTCTGCTCTCAAGTCTTCTTTAACATCAATTGGCGTCGTTTCTGAGAAATCTCCATAGGTAACAAGAACTGTATAGGTGCCAGGATTGACAGTAGCACCTCCAGGCTTATCAGAGTCTTCTTTTTGATCTGTCCAGCTAGCACCATAACTCCCATCTGAGTTGAGTGACCAGACTTGGGTGTTTAGACCTTTTTTTGGTTTGGCTGTAAATGTTCTGACTGTATCACCATCAGTGTTGATAAATTGAAAGGTTGCTTTCTTTTCAGACTTATCCTTGATACTATCGGGTTGAATCCAATAATTGATTCTGGCTGTTTTAGAAATGTTGTCACCTACAAATGTAGATTGGGCAATGAATCGCATACCATCTACGGAGCGATTAGTCGTGAGGTAAGCATCCTCTACAGGAAATAGGATAAAGTCTTGATTGTTAAGACTACGATACTTAGAATCTCCCAATTGCCGCAAGATTGGTAGATCATCAATAACCCAGATCGCTCGACCAAATGTGCCAATCACCAAATCGTCATCTCGTTCCATAATCTTCATATCTCTAATCTGTACAGATGGGAACTCTTTCACTTTGGTCCAACTACCACCTTTATTGTAAGAGATATATAGTCCATCATCCAATCCTGCATATATCAAATTTGGGTCAATTGGATCCTGAACTACGCTACAAACGAATGATCCCATCACATTTGTATCTGCGATATTTTTCCATGATTTTCCACGATTGCTAGTGTGATAGAGGTAGGGCTTCCAATCGTTTTGTCTATAGTTATTGACAACAACAAATGCTTCACCAGCGTCATGCTTAGAAACTTCTATCTGCGGAATCCAACCATTTGCAGGAGCATCTCTTAACCGTCCTTCTTGCGATGTCCAGTTGTCTCCACCGTCAGTAGTTAAGTGTAATCTACCATCATCGCTACTTGCCCAGATCATTCCTGCTTCTATCGGGGATGGAGCAATTGCCAACAATGTTGTATATCCTTCAGCACCTGTGACATCTTGAGTGAGGCCGCCACTGATATTACTTAAAGCTTGTTTTTCGGTATCGTTAGTTGTGAGGTCTGGTGAAATTGTTTGCCAAGATTGACCACAGTCATCACTATAATGTACATACTGACTTCCAAAGTAAAGTCCACAATCATTATAAGGATCTAGAGCCATAGCTGCATTCCAACTAAATCGGAGAGCAGTTGAATCAGGCTGAGCTGGTTTAATAAACCGATTACGACCAGTTTTACGATCGTATAATGACACATTTCCTCTTTGTGACATTGCATATCCTTTGGTATTATCATTTGGTAATGGAGCTATATCAAATCCATCTCCAAAGTAAACCTCTTGAAAATCTGAATTGCGCAAGCCACCTCGCTTCAATACAGATGTAGGACCTACCCAGCTACCATTGTCCTGCATTCCGCCATAGACATTGTATGGAAAGTCGTTATCGATATCGATATGATAGAACTGTCCAAGTGGTAGATTCTCTATGAATCTCCAATTGTGTCCACCATCTTCAGAAATATTGAGGCCACCATCATTTCCATTAATCATATATTCAGAATTATGTGGATCTATCCAAAAAGCATGATGATCAGGATGCACATTATTGCTATAGTCCATTATAGTTTTGAAAGTCTTTCCTCCGTCTTCTGACTTGGATACATATGACCAAAGATTGAAGATGCGATTTTCGTTGGTAGGATCTACATAGATCTCCGAGTAATAAAATGGTCTGTTACCCACATTTTTGTCAGATTGCATCTTCCAATTGAGTCCTGCATCGTCCGACCGATAGATGGCTTGTTTATTTTTTGTCTCAATCAAGGCATATAGCACATCTGGTTTATTGGTTGCCGCTGCTAGGCCGATTCTACCTAAAGTATCATCTGGTAAGCCTTCATCTTTACCGAGTTTTTTCCAATTCTCTCCTCCATCATATGTCACGTAAAGCCCTGAACCTTCTCCACCACTCCTAAAATCCCATGGATGTCGTAGGTGATCCCACATTGCGACATAGAGTTTGTTATGATTCTCAGGATCAACAATCATATCAGCTGCTCCAGTAGTGTCGTTGATATAGAGGATATTTTTCCATGTTTTTCCTCCGTCTGTGGTTTTATATACTCCTCTGTCTTTGCTTGGTCCCCAGGCACTACCCATCGCAGCAGCATAGACAACATCTGGATCTTGTTCATCAATGTAAATTCGGTGAATAATTTTTGTGTTTTCTAATCCCATACATGTCCAAGTTTCACCTCCATCAATTGTCTTGAATATGCCTTTTCCACTATTATGACTATTTCTAGGATTCCCTTCACCTGTGCCTACCCAGATGACGTCTGGATTTGATTGAGTAATCTTCACGGCACCGATGGCCATTGTTGTTTCGTGTTCGAAGATTGGTTTCCAGGTGATTCCTCGATTCTGACTCTTCCATACTCCTCCAGAGGCCGATCCAATGTAGATTGTGTTCGATTTTTCATTGATAGCATCTATTGCGGTCACACGACCACTCATTCCAGCTGGTCCAATGTTTCTAATACTGATATCCTTCAGATATTCGTTATTGATATCTTGGGTAGAGCCTACACAAGGCAGTATTATCAGGCTAATAATAGCTAGAATCCAGTTTCTGGTAAGTATTGATATCATCATATTGAGACATTAATTAGAATTGAATAAACTTTTATAAACTGCATTTGGTTTATCTTTGTACTACAAGTAATATAAAAGTAACTTTATTTTATGGCAACTACTTCAACAACACAACCGATTACCCTCACAGAAGGCGCTGTTACTCACCTTAAGAGATTAATGGAAGAGAAAAGTGTACCTGAGCACTATGGTCTACGCATTGGTGTGAAAGGTGGAGGCTGTTCAGGATTTTCATACATTCTTGGATTCGATGAAAAGACTGATAAGGATGAAGAATACACAGTCAATGGTATCAAGGTGTATATGGAGAAATCCCATGGAATTTATCTTCTGGGCATGGAAGTAGATTGGCTTGAAGGGTTGAACAATAGAGGATTTACATTCTCTAATCCTAATGCAACAGAGTCTTGCGGCTGCGGTACAAGTTTCAATGCGTAATACACATTAGTACTAGTACTCTATAATTTTCACACTCAAGGCCGTCGTAATCAATCGATAAGACTTACATTAGCACTATTGTAAATATGTAAAGATTATTCTTATTACCAGATTGCTTAAAAGTCTCGGACTTGGTTTCCTTTCTTTAGTATTTGTAATTGTCCTGATTACATCTATCATTTTCGTTTCCCCAGTTGATCCAGCAAGGCTCACTTTCGGACAGCAGTTTGATCAAGAAATGCTTGATATGAAGCGAAAGGCACTTGGGTTGGATCTCCCATTGCAGGCTCAGATTGTCTATTACATGCGGGATGTAAGTCCGATATATCTTGGAACTCGGTTTCCTGATCATCTAACAGAGACAATTATTGGTAGTATCACTTTGAGTAAATATCAGCTAAGTATAAAATCACCACATCTTAGAGATAGCTACACCACTGGTCAAAATGTTGCCCAGATGATTCGTCAAGCCATTCCATCTACCTTAATTTTGGCTTTAGCGGCTATCTTTATTGCGATGTTTACAGGGATTGTTGGTGGATTGGTCAGTGCCAAATATGAGGGAAGTAAACTTGATGATTTACTTCTCACGATCTCTACACTTGGGTATTCTGTGCCAAGTTATGTTTCTGCAATTGTATTTGCGTTAATCTTTGGTTACCTACTTCACCATTTCACGGGCCTTAATATCCAAGGTGGGTTGAAAGTACTCAATGACTTAGGTGATGAAGTCTGGATGCCTAAGAATCTCGTCTTGCCAGCAATCGCCTTAGGAATCCGTCCTGTTAGTGTCATTCTTCAAATTACAAGAAGTGCAGCCCTAGAGGTGATGCAACAACCTTATGTTCTACTTGCAAAAGCCAAAGGTTTAAGTCAATTTAAGATTATGAGAACATATGTGTTGAGAAATGCTCTCAATCCTATTCTCACAGCAACGACGGGATGGTTTGCATCTTTGCTAAGTGGCGCATTCTTCGTAGAGAGTGTTTTTAACTTCAGAGGATTTGGGCAGTTGACGGTCAATGCACTGCTGAATTATGATGTACCACTATTGCTAGGGTGTATATTGACTGTCAGTATCCTTTTTATCGTGATTAATATGTTGATGGACTTGCTTTACGGATGGATTGATCCTAGGGTAGCTTCATAAGCTTTATTACTAGCTTATCCTTCAACTAATTCTCCATACAGATCGTAGTCTTCGCAATCCGTAATCTTTATCATTACAAAGTCCCCTTGTCTTAGATAATTGTCTTTGGCTTCAATGAGTACTTCATTATCTACCTCAGGGCTGTCATATTCAGTACGTCCTACAAAGTATCCACCTTCTTTTCTATCAATAAGAACCTTGAAAGTCTTACCTACCTTTTCTGAATTTTTATTGAAGGAGATTTCTTGTTGGATTTCCATTAGACGATTAGACCGATTTGCTTTGACATCTGCAGGAATATCATCTTCGACATCATGAGCCCTAGTATCTTCTTCATGACTATAGAGGAACACTCCTAATCTTTCGAACTTCATATCTCTGACAAAATTGCAAAGGATATCAAAATCCTCTTCCGTCTCTCCAGGATAACCAATAAGCATTGTAGTTCTGATGCCGATATCTGGTACAATCTGTCTTGCAGTATTGATAAGAGCTCGTTGTTCTGCCTGAGTAATCTGTCGACGCATATGCTGTAGAACATTGTCACTAGCATGTTGAAGAGGTATATCAAGGTAGTTGCAAATCTTAGGTTGACGTACCATTACTTCAAATATCTCGGTAGGAAATTTTGATGGATAAGCATAATGAAGTCTAATCCATTCGATGCCATCTACTGCACAGAGACTATCTAAGAGCTCTGCTAGTCGTCTTTCCTTATAGAGATCTAAGCCATAGTATGTAAGTTCTTGAGCAATCAGCATCAATTCTTTTACTCCTTGCTTAGCAAGATTCTTTGCTTCTGTTACAAGGCTTTCTATGGATCGCGAGATGTGTTTACCTCTCATCAACGGAATTGCACAGAACGAACATGTCCGATTACATCCTTCACTGATCTTTAAGTAAGCATAGTGGGCTGGGGTAGTTATACTTCGTTGTCCCACTAGCTCATGTTGATAGTCTATCTCAAACTTTTCAAGTAAGGCAGGAAGTTCTACTGTTCCGAAGTAGGCGTCTACTTCAGGGATCTCTGCTTCTAAGTTATCCTTATATCGTTGGGATAGGCAACCGGTGACATACAGCTTCTGGATTTTTTCTTCTTTCTTGAGTTCTGCATACTGAAGAATTGTATTGATGGACTCTTCTTTGGCTAGATCAATAAATCCACAAGTGTTAACTACCACTACATCAGACAGTTCATTACTATCGTGACTCACATCAATCTCATTTGCCTCTAACTGAGTAATCAGATTTTCAGAGTCGACTAGATTCTTACTGCAGCCAAGAGTGACTACATTGACGGTGGATTTGTGTATCTGCTTTGTTTTCATAGAAAGTGAAACAAAAGTACATCTAAAGCGGCTAATATTCCGTTATTTAATAAATTCTAAAACTTGACAACTATGTCTATTAAGTCTATTCTCTTATCTGCGGTGTTTTGCAGTGTATTTGCTTTCATTGGTTCAAGCCAGTTCTCCATTTATGGAAAGTATCAGCCAAATCAAATCGAATGGCAAGATGAGTGGAAAGACCTGTTATCTGAAGATGTAGTTTATGAGAACTCACTTAGCGTCGGAGTGGCGTATTGGCTCAGATTGAAGAACTATCGGGTAGAGTTTCACCCAGGAGTTTACTATACCCGTAGCGAACAATCCATTAGTTTGTACAACTCTGTATTAGCTAATCCAGCAATACCAGATATCACTGAGGTCTCTTTTAATGGTTTTGGCTTTGAGGTACCAGTGCATTTTTATTTCTTAGATATTGAAGGTGACTGTAATTGCCCAACTTTTTCCAAACAAGGCAACATTTTTTCAAAAGGCTTGTATGCGTATATTAACCCTGGTGTAAGAAGAATGGAGTATGCAGTAACTTCGGCAGAACCAAACGGTAGTCTAAGTGTAACTGAAACAGAAACGTTATTCACAATTGCTGGTGGATTTGGTCTTGATATAGGGCTAGGTGATCTCTTAACGATTACACCTTATACTGGATTAGAATTCGTACCAAATATGACTTGGAGTGCCTTTGATGCCTATGCTGAACAGTTGAGCACTAATGCAATAAAGGATTCTAGAAATCTCAGAAGTATTGTGCTCGGATTGAGGTTGAGTGTCAGGCCAGATTATGTCAAGGAACAGAAAGGGATGTTTAGATAAATTAGCAGTCAGTGGGATATATCAAGGGTAACAATCAGTCAAAAAAAAGTTCATCCAGATTATACAGAAGTGGGTAAGTACTACCGTTACTCAATGGTAAACAAAGCAATATTCCAAATATGCATCTTAAATCTGTCATCTTGTTCTGCATCTTCTCAGTCATTGCATTGCATGGAAATAGTCAGATTTCAGTTTATACAGAATACAATCAAAATCAGATAGATTGGCAGGATGAATGGCAATCTAGAATATCTCCTGATGTTATTTACGGCAAGTCTTATTCTATCGGAGTTGCATATTGGTTTCGACTAAAGAATCGTAGGATTGAATTTCATCCTGGGGCATACATTTACTTGAGTAATCAGCGGATATCACCTTATAGCAATAATAATGGGCTTCCAGATTGGACAATTGCAAAGCAGAATGGTTATGGTGTAGAATTGCCGATACATATTTACTTTTTGGATTTTAAAGAGATAACGAAAGCTCCTACTTACTCTAAGGAGGGCACACTATTCAAGAAAGGAGTTTATGGATATGTCACACCAGGCTATAGAAGGGTTTCCTATGAACTGATAGGCTATGAGTCAGAGGTGTTTATGCTCACTTTAGATGAGGTTGATAAGCAAAACCTTTTCACAATTGCAGCTGGCTTTGGTCTCGATGTTGGGATTGGAGATTTGTTTACAATATCACCTTATGGTGGAGTAGAGTTTGTACCTAATATGAAGTGGGAGACTCTGAATGACTACATAGAGACTAGTTCATCTCCAGGTAATGATGGCAGAGACAATATGACAACATTAATTGTAGGTATCAGACTTAATTTGAGGCCAGATTACTTTCGGCAAACTAAGGTGATAGACCATATTAGTTACTAGTCTATAAAACCTTGTTCTTTCATCCAATCATCGTTGAATACTTTGCCGACATATCTGCTACCATGATCATGAAAAATGATAACGACAACATCTTCAGGAGTCAATCGATCTTTCAATTGTCTAAGTCCTGCAAAAGCACTACCACAACTATAGCCAAGAAGCAGACCTTCTTTGATTGCAAGTTCTCTTGTAGCTAAGGCTCCATCTTTATCGGTCACCTTTTCCATAAAATCAATCGTGTCAAAGTCTACATTCGCAGGAATGATGTCTTCTCCAATTCCTTCTGTAATGTAAGAGTAGATTTCGTTCTCATCTATCTCTCCAGTTTCATGATATTTTTTAAGAGCCGAACCATATGTGTCAATTCCCCAGATTTTGATGTCTGGATTTTGTTCTTTCAAGTAGCGACCTGTGCCGCTTATAGTTCCCCCTGTACCGACACCGACCACAAGATGGGTGATTTTACCTTCAGTTTGCTTCCAGATTTCTGGACCTGTAGATTCGTAGTGTCCAAGACTATTAGCAAGATTATCATATTGGTTCATCCAACAAGAGTTCTCAACTTCTTTAGAGAGCTTCTCTGCTACACTGTAATATGATCGAGGATCATCCGCTGCTACATTAGTGGGGCACACAATAACTTCAGCACCGACAGCTCGGAGTATATCCATCTTCTCTTTGGATTGCTTGTCAGAAGTTGTAAAGATGCATTTATAACCCTTGATAGCAGCTGCAAGCGCAAGCCCCATCCCTGTATTTCCTGATGTACACTCGATAATTGTTCCACCTGGCTTTAGCGTACCATTTTGCTCAGCAACTTCCACCATTTTAAGAGCCATACGATCCTTGATACTATGACCAGGATTGAAGGTCTCAACCTTTGCTAAGATTAGAGCCGGGATGTCTTCAGCTATCTTGTTTAGCTTTACTAATGGTGTATTGCCTATTGTATGGAGGATATTTTCTGAATATTGCATATGTTATCGAATATTATGAGGTCAAAAGTAACCTATTTGTAATACTTCATCTCAACATAAAATCGAGAATCAAAAGCTCCTAAATTTCTGGCTACTGCAGGTGATAGCACTAAGTTAATATCTGCGGGGTAAGCATTACTCGGTATCTTAGCTACGACAGTTGCGATTATTCGCTTATTGACTAATGGATTGTAAAGTTCAATCTGCGTATTGACCTTTGCTTCATCATGCATGACAAATAGTTCGCTTGAATTACTACTCTTATTCCAATATGCAATTCCTCGTTTGTATGTAGGAGGTACAGTAGGGGATTTGACTTTTTCTGGTTCAATGATCATAGAATCTACTGCTTCTATCACAGTAATAATACTATCAATCTGTACTTCATCGGATACTACTAGCGAATCAACGGCATCTTCAATTGAAGTTTTGATCTTTATAATATCTTCTGCAATTAATTCGACTGAATCTTGCTTTTCTTCAAGCAGATTTTCATGTTGAGATATCTCTGCATCTGTAGTTTGATCTTGAATTGAATTGCCACTTGCGATTACAGAACTATCTACAGCTTTTGGATCTCGTAGATCTATCCAACCTATTTGAACCATTTGATCTATATCTAACTGAAGATCTTCCAATTTGTTGAGATGTTTTATATCTTCTATTTGCTTGTCAAAGTAGATTCTAGAAATCCTGAAGATTGTTTCTCTTTGTTTGACTTGATAGACTACAGGTACATCAGTTTCATGTTTCTTTTGACTACTGATGATCTCTTCTTTGATTGGGATAATAATTTCTGACCCAACACCGAGAATTGCTCCGGATTGAATTTGATTAATTTTTTCAAGATATACAACTGGCAAATCAAAGACTCTGGATAGCTTAAAAAGGGTTTCCTTTGGCTTTAACTTATGTACATAAATCTTTTGCAGATCTTTGGTTACTTTTACCTCAAGTGCTTGAGCAGATACTTGGGTATCTTCCTGTGCCTGAGCGACAAATGATGTGCAAAACAACACTAAAACTAGAAATCTAACGTACCTCATAGTGGATATACCGTAATTAACAAAAGAACAAAGTTATTACACATTATGAATTATTCTAATATGTTTGCATTAGATATCAAATATTTAACTCTTTAAATCGGACTTACATTGCCTAGAAAATCTACTTCAGCTATTATTCCTGCACGATTAGACTCCTCAAGACTCCCTCGTAAAGTTCTACTTGAGATTGCTGGTAAGCCAATGATTCAGCACGTATACGAGAGGGTGGCTGCAGTCAAGTTGATTGATAAAGTCATAGTTGCTACTGATAGTAAAGAGATCGTTGACGTGGTTGTTGCCTTTGGTGGATTTGCTGTGATGACCGATCCAGACCATAAGTGTGGGACAGATAGAATAGCCGAGGCTGCATCTTATCTTACATCTGAATTGATTCTCAATGTCCAAGCTGATGAGCCAATGATTAGTCATAAGCAATTAATTCCTTTGATAGATATCGCTCAGTCCGAAGAGTTTGAAATAGGAACAATTGTAACTCCCATAAATTCCTTAGAAGAATATAATGATCCAAACACTGTCAAAGCTGTAAGGGGAGACTATGGTCACGTTATGTACTTTTCTCGCAGTCCGATTCCATTTAACAGAGACAATCCTAACGACTTTAGTTCATCATTGAAGCATCTAGGTGTCTACTGTTTTGCTCCTGAAATATTAGCGAAAGTTGTAGAATTACCTATGACGCCTCTTGAAGAAGCAGAAAAACTAGAGCAGTTACGCTGGTTGCAAAATGGGTACAAGATTAAAAGTGTGAGTGTCAAGGAGAAGCTAATTAGTGTTGATACCGAAGCAGATCTAGAGAGAGTAAAATCTATGATTTCTTAGCTTAGGTTTCAATTGTTTATATCTTTGTGCCTGCTGGGGTGCCTTAAATGGCTGAGATTATACCCATTGAACCTGAACAGGTCATGCTGTTAAGGGATGTCAATAGTCAGATACGAGTTCTCGTTTGTCTGGATTCCAGTGTGTATTTAATATTTTTTATATATCGATGGAGATAATTGCGTTTTATCTGCACTGATTAATTTAATTAAAGTGAAATAATGCTGCGTACATTCCTCTTATTCCTTTCTGTCCTTGTTGCTTCACAAGTAATGGGTCAGCACATCTTATCAGGCACAGTCTCATCTGAAGATAGATCAAAGTTGATCAGTGCTACAGTTTTCTTTCAAGGAACAGACATAGCTGGAGTCACCGAGTATGACGGATCTTATTATATTGAAAACATTCCGACTGGACGCTATACGGTTGAGTTCAGCTATGTTGGATATGAAGACAAAGTCGTAGAGATAGATATCAATAAAGATATGACACTCGATGTACTATTACCTGGTACATTTTATGGTTTGGATGAAATTCAAATCAGTGACAATAGACTTAATGCTGAATCTCCATTTACATACAGTGAGCTATCCAATGAGGAGCTAGTAGAAAAGAATACAGGAGTCGATGTACCATTCCTTCTTAGAGGAATTACTAATGTTCAGACCACCAGTGATGCTGGTCATGGGATTGGTTATACATCTTTACGCCTAAGAGGAAGTGATCAAAGTAGAATCAATGTCACTATCAATGGTGTACCTCTCAATGACGCTGAGTCGCAAAGTGTGTTTTGGGTAGACCTGCCTGACTTCGCAAGCAGTGTTGAGAATATCCAAATACAAAGAGGTGTAGGAACATCTACTAATGGACCAGGAGCATTTGGTGGTACTGTGGGACTCAATACACATACCCTTAATGGAGAAGCTTACGGAGAATTATCTGGTATGCTGGGTTCTTTTGGAAGTAACAAGGTGACAGTGAGACTAGGCTCTGGAATTTTGAATGATAGGTTCAGCGTGGATGCTAGGTACTCACTAGTCAATTCTGATGGTTATGTTGATCGTAGTAATTCTGATCTGAGCTCATGGATGATATCACCAGCGATCTATTGGGATGATGCTGTTCTGAGGCTAGATGTTTTCTCAGGTCATGAAGTAACAAATCAAGCGTGGTGGGGAGTGCCAGAAGCTAGACTTGGTAATGATAGAGAAGCTCTGGATACTCACTTTTTTAATAATTTCTTCCCAGGTGGAATCTATCAGACTACATCAGATTCATTGAACTATTATAATTCTGATCGTAGGTACAATTACTATCAGTATGAGAATCAAGTTGATGACTATCAACAAGATCACGTGCAATTGCATTATTATAAAAATTTCACTGACCAGATCACATCTAGATTCACAGCCTATTACACGCATGGCTTTGGATTCTTTGAAGAATATAGGACTAATGATGAGTTAGACTTTTACAACCTGCCTACGTTTACAGATGGAGCAGATACGATTGTAAATGCTGACATTATTCGTAGACGTAGTCTCGATAATAATCTACTTGGGTTTTTCACCAATAACCATATTGATTTGTCTAGTAAGATGAATGTTGATATAGGTGGTGGCTTGAGTAGATATGTAGGGGAGCACTTTGGTTCAGTACTTGAAATTGTGGATATCGCAACGCCTAATGTGCTAGTACCATACTACTCTAACGAGGGAACTAAGATTGACTATAATGCTTATGCAAAGTCAGAATATCGATTTACTGATAAACTGACCTCGCTTGCAGACCTGCAGATACGAGGAGTCAACTACAAGATTGCTAATAATCAACAAGGTATCAGAGGCGATAATAAGATCGAGAATATCGACTACGATAATGATTGGTTCTTTTTCAATCCTAAACTTGGACTGACATATGCTACCGATAGTATGAAAGTATATGCTTCACTTGCAGTAGGAAATAGAGAACCAGATCGCAATGATGTACTAGCAGCGCTAGGGCTTGAGAATCAGCCACAACATGAGACATTGTATAATGGAGAGTTAGGTTTTGTTAAGGCATTTGATTTATTTGCTATTTCTACAAATCTATATTATATGTATTACCGTGATCAATTGGTCTTGACTGGAGCACTCAACGATGTCGGAGCCAACCTCAGAGCTAATGTAGATGAAAGTTATAGAGCTGGAATTGAAATAGAGCTTAGTACAAGACTAGGTGATTATCTTGATTTAAGTGGAAACATCGCATTGAGTCAAAATCAGATTTCCAGTTTTGATGAAGTCGTTCAGAATTTTGTAGGATCAGATGTTGAAATAATTACGAATTCATTCGAGGATGTTACAATTGCATTTAGTCCTTCTGCCATAGCATATGCTGAAGCGAAATACAGAATAATTCCTAACCTTGACGTGACACTAGAAGGTAAATATGTCGGTCAGCAGTACTTAGATAATACTCAGAATGAAGATAGGATCATCCCATCGTATTTTGTCTCGAATGCTTCAATAGGCTATCAACCTACCTTGAAAGGATTTAAGAATATTGGATTTAGATTTCATGTAAATAATCTCTTAAGTACACTTTACTCTGCAAATGGGTACACATATAGCTTTGGGGTAGATGATACCATTTTTACAGAGAACTTCTACTATCCTCAGGCTGAGCGGCACTTTATGTTGACTGCTACAGTCAAGATATAATCCGGTCGTAAATTAAACTTATGGAGAGACTTATCATTGATTGGCAATCTAGGTCAAAAGAACAAGTAGCAAAACTTGCTGGATGGCTAGATGATACTAAGAGTATTAATAGCGATACCAAATTAGAAACATCTGTAACCAAAATAGGAAACGATGTCACAAAAGCTATTGACTGTCTAGACTGTGGTAACTGCTGTAAGACTTCGGTAACGGACTTTACTAAGGGTGATATCAAGAAAGCAGCTAAGTATCTCAAAATGACTCCTAAAGGATTTATAAAAGAATATCTTATGGAAGATATCGATGGCACTTACATTACCATCACTTCTCCTTGTCCAATGCTCAATGGCGATAATACGTGCAAAATCTATGCAGTTCGCCCAAAAGTATGTGAGTCTTATCCCCATATAATGAGAGGCAAATTTGCCAATAGAATCCATGCACATAAAGCTAACTTATCAATGTGTCCGATTACTTACCATACTGTGCAGAAGATGATGGAGGAGTTGAGTTAATTTTCACTGAAGTAGCCAGAGTGGCTTATCTACAAAAACATATAGATTACGGAAACAGACATAAAACCAGTCAGTGAAAGAATGACTGTCATCGTTGTCCAAGATCTCAAGGTCTGAGTATCAGTCATACCTAAATACTCTTTGATGAGCCAGTAACCACTATCATTAAAGTGGGACAGTGTAGAAGCGCCACTTGCAATAGCGATAACGATTGCCGCTGCTTGTAAATTCGTCATTTCGGGAGACATAATTGTAGAGACGATTCCTGCTGCCGTTATCATTGCAACAGTAGCGGAACCTTGTAGGACTCTAACTATTACAGCTGCTAGAAATGCAAATAATAGGATTGGGATTCCCGAGTCGCTAATCATTACTGCCAATTGTTCTCCGATTTCGGAATCAACGAGTACTTGCTTGAAAACTCCTCCAGCCCCTGTAAGTAAGATGATTGTACCTGCAGGTTTTAAAGAGTCAGAACTTATCTTGAGCAATTGATCTCTAGTGAATCCACGTGTAATACCGAGTATACCCCAGGCTAAGATATTTGCAATGATTAATGCTGTAAATGGGTGACCTATCAATTGGATAATACTAAATAGTCGACCACTCTTGTCAAGAGGTACTAATCCACTATCTGTCATTGTACTCAATAAAATAAACACGATTGGTGTCGTAATGATGAACAAGATAATACTGAAGGGTGGAAGCTCTGATTCATCATTTAGTCTATTATTTTCAGCTGAATTAGTTGCATTTGGAGCATCTAAATGTATGCGGCTTGCGATGTACCTTCCAAACATTAACCCACTGAACAGAGCTGTTGGAATGCCTACGATAAACCCTAGCATAATTACATTACCCAGTTTTGCACCAACTAGGTCGGCTACTGCAATGGGGCCAGGTGTAGGTGGAATGTATGCATGTGTAATTGCTAACCCAGCTAGTAAGGGAATGGCATAGAGTAGGAGAGACTTCCCAGTCTTCTTTTGTAATGAATAGACTAGGGGTACGAGTATGATGAAAGCTACATCAAAGAATACTGGTATGGCGATTATGAATCCTGCAATAACCATTGCAATCGGAGCATTTCTATCCCCAAAAACGGAGAGTAAGCGATTAGTTATCGCCTTGGCACCACCTGAATGCTCAAGTATACCTCCAAATATTGCACCGAGACCAACAACAGTTGCTACAAATCCTAGAGTACTGGACATACCTTTCTTTACAGTTTCCATCATCTCTACTGGTGATAATCCTGCAAGCAGACCTACAAGAATACTACTGATGAGTAACGCAATAAAGGCATGTATCTTCAGAACCAATATAAGGAACAATAGGATGCTAATGCCTGCAAGTATTGCAAGTATGATGAATGCAGGTGTCATATAGTCTGGTTAATTATACCTTCGACAATCTTCTCTATTGAATCCTTAATGTCAATAGTGATTCCATATTGTGGTTCTTCAAGGGTGTCAAACTGTGATGTCAGTAATTCGACTGGCATAAAATGCTCTCTAGTTCGCATCCTTGATAATATCGTTTGATAATCACCTTTTAATAAAATCCATTTAGTATTCTCCTCAATTCCATTTGAAAGTGTACTTCGATACTTTTCTTTTAGAGCACTACATGCAAATACGCCTCCACCTGTATCAAGACTCTTCTTAGCAACTTCATTAACTGTCTTCAACCACGGTTGTCTATCTAAGTCATTTAGTGGCTCGCCAGATGACATTTTTTCAATATTTGACCTTGGATGATAGTCGTCAGCATCATAGAATGGGATATTGATCGACTTCGCTAACCTCTTTCCAATTGTGGTCTTTCCACTACCAGAAACCCCAAACACAAAGTATACTTGCGATGTTGTCATATATCTACATTCAGAATAGGTAATTAACATAAATGTAGACAATTCAACATTATGTTTTAGTATTTGAAATTGTCCTGAACTTGAATAGCTTACTTTTGCATTAGGAATGCAAAAAATAGATCCTAAGTATGAAGTATTATAGCAGAAGATTGATTAAACCAAGTGACCTTAATGCCAATAACACACTATTTGGAGGCATACTATTGAAGTGGATAGATGAAGAAGCCGGCATCTATGCAATGACTAAACTTAATAGCACAACTGTTGTGACAAAGTTTATCTCTGAGATTGACTTTGTCAGTACTGCAAAACAAGCAGATGTCATAGAGATTGGTATAGAATTTATCAAATTTGGTAGGTCGTCACTAACGTTTTCGTGCGAAGTAAGAAATATTTTTTCCAAGCAAACTATTATTAAAATTGACAAGATTGTCTTTGTGAATGTAGATGATAAGGGCAAGCCTTTGGCTCATAATCAAGAAGCTGAAACTGAAGTGTCGTTATAGATTCAATAGCTGATTTATTAATTATGGTAATAATCAATAGAATGATGCTTGACATCAGTACTTTTGATAGAGATTTAGGAAAATCAAGTGTTCAATGATAGAGAAACTTCAAGATAAATCGCGGAATATATGTGTAGTCGGTATGGGCTATGTAGGACTTCCGCTGATACTTGAGTTTGCTAAGCATTATTCGACAATAGGATTTGATATTAATGAACAGCTAATCAATACACTTAACTCTAATGTTGATCCAAGAAACGAAATTGATCCTTCTCAGTTTGAAGGAGTTGATGTTAAGTTTACTAGTGATCCAGAAGACTTAATAGAGGTAGGAGTATGGATTATCGCCGTTGCTACTCCGATTACCAAATTGAAATCACCAGACCTAAGGCCCCTCATCAGTGCATCTGAGTTGGTAGCTAAGTATATGGAGGTCGATAGTTATATTATCTATGAATCCACGGTCTTTCCAGGATGTACAGAAGAAGATTGCCTCACGACATTAAAAAAGCATTCTAAATTATTATATCCTGAACAATTTCATATTGCTTATTCCCCAGAAAGGATTAACCCAGGCGACCGAGTACATACCTTGACGAATACGATCAAAATAGTATCAGGTGATTCAGATAATACATTAGATTTTGTTACTCAATTGTACGAGTCAATTATAGAGGCTGGAGTCCATAAAGCGACTAGTATCAAGGTTGCCGAAGCGGCTAAAATTATTGAGAATACACAACGAGATTTGAACATTGCCTTTATGAATGAGCTGTCCATCATATTTGATTTAATGGACATAAAGACACAAGATGTTTTGGAAGCTGCTGGGACTAAGTGGAATTTCCTTAAATTTTATCCTGGCTTAGTAGGTGGTCACTGTATTGGTGTAGATCCATACTATTTGACACATAAGTCAGAATCATTAGGATATCGACCAGAAATCATTTTAGCTGGGCGGAAAGTCAATGATAATTTGTCTAAGCACGTAGTGAAGAAAATATTGAGCCACTTCAAAGTGCATCAGATTGGTACTGATCAAGCAAAGGTGTTAGTGCTAGGTATAACATTCAAGGAGAATGTCAGTGATGTAAGGAATAGTAAAGTCGTCGATGTTGTTCAAGAACTGACTAACTATAATGTGAAGGTCGAAATCTTTGATCAGATCGTTGATGAAAGTGCATTAAAGCAACACAATCAGTTAGAAACTATAGATACGATTGGTACAGAATACGACTGTGTGATTGCAGCCGTAAAGCATACTGAGTTTCTGAGTTATCATTCTGATTTTTTTAAGGGTATATTGAATGAAGATGCAATACTGATAGATGTCAAGAATATCTACAATGAATCATATGCTAAACATTATTGGTCATTGTAGTTATGGATATATTCGAAAAACTCAAAAAAGCAACATCTTTTATTCCTTTTAAGGATCAGTTGAGACCTCTATATCAACCGATATTAGAGAAGGTCAAGTTCAATCATGTCAACAAAAATTTTAACACTAATGGGGCTGAGGTTCTGGTTGAGGCATCCAAGATTCTAAATGATATTAAAGTGTTTCACTGGTTAGAGTTTGGTACGCTTCTAGGGATAGTGAGAGATGGAGAGTTGATTAAACACGACTTTGACTTAGACTTGGGAGTATTTATTGATGATTACAATCCTATAATTAAGGATGCATTCATTGACGCTGGTTTTGAATACAAACATGGGTTCACAACAGCTGATCAAACAGAGAGAGAAGAAACATTTGTATTGAATGGTGTTGCTATTGACTTATTCTATTTTACCAAAGTAAAATCTAAAATGTGGTGTCATATCTTCGCTATGCAGGAGAATAAAGAAAGAATCATTAGACAAATCAATACGAGTCACTCAGGATTCAAGCAAGTGGTGTTTCATAATCACCATTTCCAAATTCCGGCGGATGATATTGGTCGACTTAAGGACACATATGGTGAAGAATATGCAATACCTTTGAAGGGATGGCATACACCACGTGATGCATACAATTCAGAAATCATTAATAAAGAAGTTATCTATTTGTAGATAACGATATAGAGAAATGGAAATAGAAGAGAAGAATTATTGGGAGTCATTTTACGCGAAGAATCGATTTTTTGATACACCAAGTCCGTTTGGAACATTTGTTTTGCCGTTTATTCAAGAGGGGACAAATCTACTGGAGTTAGGATGTGGCAATGCAAGAGATGCATTTTACTTTATTGAGCATCGCAACATACAAATAACTGCCTTAGATCAATGTGGTGAAGAAATTGCATTTCTGAATGAAAAGAAGGAAGACCTCAATATGGTATTTGAGGCAGCTGACTTTACGAGTTATCGTAAGGTTGAAGCTTATGATTACGTATATTCTCGATTTACATTACATTCTGTTTCTGTAGATGACGAAAAGCGAACTCTTCAAAATGCATTTGATTCACTTAAGACTGAAGGTCTGTTCTTTGTTGAAGTAAGATCTACTAACGATGAACTATATGGTAAGGGTAAATCTATCGGCAATCACCAGTTTATCACTGATCACTATCGAAGGTTCATTGTAATGGAAGAAATGATAGAGAATGCAATCAACTGTGGATTCAAGGTTCTTTACAATATTCAATCGAAGGGACTTGCTCGATATAACACAAAAGATCCAGAAGTAATCAGATTGATTTTTCAGAAAGGATCACGACTTACTTCATCATAGTGCAATTGCCATGCAGAAGATATGCTTCTTGTACATTGATGAGCCTTACAATATCTATCACTCCATTAGTATCGCTACTCGATTGGATGAATATCTGAATGTTGAAGTTCATATATACTGCACACAGCGAAATTACAATGTACTACTTGATATCTTAGAGGAATCTCAATTAGATAAATTAAGGATTAAGATTGTTCGTCCTTTTTGGCATTTCACCTTGCCCCATTACATTGAGATAAAACTTCAGTTTAGATACTTCATATATCAACGATATGCTAAAGATTTGTCTTCATTTGATGGGATAGTGTGCTCACTTTACAATGATTTGTTACTGAAGCGATTTGTCAATGGGGATAGGACTAAGTTGATTTTTGCAGGTCATGGTGTCGCAAATCGATCATACTCATATGATGATAAGATTACAGGATTTGATTTATTGCTACTCGCTGGTAAAAAAGAAGAATCTTTCAGGACTGAATTGAATCAATTGAGTAATGTGTCTTATGAGGTAATTGGTTATGTCAAGAACGAGATTTGTGCGACATTAGATTACAGTTCTCCATTCTTTGATTCTAAGCCAGTGGTATTGTACAATCCACATTGGCTTAAAGATTACTCCTCGTTTTACGAACATGGGATCTCAATCCTCGATCAGTTCTCGAAAGATCAGAGTTACAATTTAGTTTTTGCACCACATAGTTTATTGACTACTCGTAACCAATCTATCAAGACTCAAATATTGAGGTATGAGCAGTTTGATAATATTCATATCGATCTAGGTAGTAATGCTTGTCACGATATGACATACCTAAAGATAGCTGATGTCTATCTTGGTGATGCGAGTAGCCAAGCTTTGGAATTTTTGTTGATTAAACCAAGAACATGTTTATTCATTGATGTCAATACCCAGTCATCAGGTGATTTTGAGTTTCATTCTTGGTCTTTAGGGGACGTGGTGTCAACCAGTGATAATATGATTGGACAGCTACATAATGCTATGGTTCGACATAGTGACCATTATGAATCGATTCAGAAGTCATCTATCGAGGATATATTTTACCAAACTGACCAACAGGCATCTCAACTAGCAGCAGATGCAATAACTCAATACCTTAGCAATATAAGATGAAAAAGGTACTCATCATATCATACTATTGGCCACCTTGTGGAGGTATAGGAGTGCTGCGATGTCTCAAGATCGCGAAGTATCTGAGAGAGTTTGGTTGGGAACCCATTATCTATACTGCTGATAATGCAGATTATCCATCTATTGATCAATCTAACTTTAAGGATATCCATCCAGATACCGTAATCCTTAAACAACCAATATGGGAGCCTTATAAGATCTATCGAAAACTTACTGGGAAGCCCAAAGACACGAATGTTAACAATGTATTCTATACGAAAGAAGAGAAAGCTGGATTCGCTCACAAACTGTCAGTATGGGTCAGAAGTAACTTTTTTATCCCAGATGCAAGATGTATGTGGATCAATTCTTCTGTCAAGTATCTCACGAAATATTTAGAAGAGAATCAAGTCGATGCGATATTTAGTAATGGTCCTCCTCACACAAATACAAGGATAGCTACATTGGTAAAAGACGCTACAGCAATTCCGTGGTTAGCTGATTTTCAAGATCCTTGGACTCAGATTGATTACTTCAGTTTATTGAATCTAACATCTTGGGGTCTAGCAAAGCATAAGCGATACGAACAGCAAGCGTTCCAAAGTGCTGATATGATGACCATTGTAAGCCCAACTTGGAAGAAAGAACTAGAAGAAATCGGTGCTGATAATGTCAATGTCGTGCAATGGGGATTTGATGCAGATGATTATAAGGATTTGAGGCATAGACCTTGTGGCAAATTTGTTATTTCTCATCTTGGGATATTAGGCTATGATAGAAATCCAAAAGTCTTATTCGCTGCGATTGAAAGTTTGATTAAAGACAATCCAGCGTTTGCTGAAAAGCTACTGATACAATTACCTGGACAAGTTGATTACTCTGTTAAGGAAAGTATCAATAAGTATAACCTCCAAGATTATGTGATTATTCCAGGCAATCTTAACAGAATAGATGCCCTGCAAATGATGAAAGATAGCCACATCTTATTACTCTTACTTAACAAACAAGCTAATGCCAAAGGACGCATACCTGGTAAGTTGTTTGAGTATTTAGCTGTCAGAAGACCGATACTATGCATCGGAGATTCTGAAGGAGATAGTGCTGATATTGTCAGAGAGACTAGAGGCGGTAATGCTTCAGAATATGCCGACTTTGATTACCTAAAATCTGTCATTCAAGAAAGATTCACAAATTTTACAAACGGAGATGGTGCTGTTGATATCCAGTCTAATATTGATCAATACTCTATCAAACGATTGACAAAGAGGATTGCTGGATTGCTTAATATGATTGTTGACAAGAAGTCCATTACATAGTTGAGTTGATATTGGCCTGTTGCATAGATGTGATTCTACTTACTATCGATTTAGCTTGTTCCCTCGTATTTTCAATAAAGAACCTATTCGTTTTGAGCCCACCATTGACAACCCCTGAGAGATAGACATTTGGAAGACTAGATTCTAGAGTTTCTTCATTGTATATTGGAGTCATATATTCATCTTCGCCAATACTGACTTTGAGCTTGTGAAGTAATTCATAATCTGGTGTATATCCTGTCATTGCTAAGACATAGTCATTCGGTAAAGTGACCTGTCCTTCTGGAGTGTCTAAGATGACTTCACGTTCTGAGATTTTTACCAACTTACTATTGTAATAGCATGGAATAGAACCTTCCTCAATTCGGTTCTGGATATTAGGTAGGATCCAATATTTTACTCTTTCATTAAGTTCTGATCCTCTGACTAACATTGTTACATTGGCTCCTTTTTGCCAGGTCTCTAGCGCCACATCACAGGCTGAGTTAGCAGCTCCGACGACAAGAATATTTCTACCGATATATGGATGCGCTTCGTCATAGTAATGTTTGACTTTAGAAAGATCTTCTCCAGGTACATTCAGCATTCTAGGCTTTCCATAGAATCCTGTCGCAACGACTACATTAGAACTGTGATAAGAATCTCTGCTTGTGTGAATTATGTAGGTCTCAGACTTTGCAGCAATCATCTCATTAACACGGGTGTTGTAGTGGATATTTAGATTGTAGGTTTCCGTAATTCTCCTATAATATTCTAGTGCTTCCTTTCTTGTAGGCTTTTCAGTGTGGGAGATGAATGGAATATCACCAATCTCTAGTTTGACACTTGTTGAAAAGAACGTCATATTCGTCGGAAAGTTAAATAGCGAATTGACTAAAACTCCTTGTTCAAGGATACAATATTTGAGTCCTTTCTTACTAGCTTCGATACCACAGTTGATGCCGCTCGGTCCAGCTCCGATGATGATGAGATCGTAGTAGTGTTCCATATCAGAAGGAATGATTGTTATATTTCGTCGCAACGAATGTAAAGGAAGTCTGATGTAACAGTATTACTCATATTCCCAGCTCTGTCTTGTATTGTAATATTGAGTTGTAGGCTATCTAAAAGAAAATCGTCAGATGTCTCACAGGGAAAAGTTCCATCAGGAAAGATACAACAAGTCGCAAAGAGCCTTAATTCAGCATCGATGATCACACCATTTTGTGAAAGTCCTTCTGGTAATGTTGGTATCTGTACAGGTTGATCATAATCTTGCCCAGTCCTAGAGTCAATGATAAATAGATTGAATAATGAATCGCCTTCATTTCCAATATCACCATCACCATCTTCAATTCTCAGTGAAATAACGAATGACTCATCTGTACCAATACTTTGTCTTATTGTATCCTTATCCATCCCTGTATAGGTGAGACTTGGGGTATCTGGAATGTTTGGTCCATTATTACAACTTATGGTAGCCAGTGAGTAGACAACACTTAAGCAGAGTAAGATGAAAATGTATCTTTGCCGAATCATATCTCTAAATTAATGGAATTCTGTACGGTATGCAGCCCAACCTTCTAAATTTATTGAAGGAATATCACCTTAACAAGCGATCTTACATAGATGTTGCTCTTACTATCTGTAATCTACAGAAGATGAATAACTCTATCTATAGGTCATATTGTGAGAGTATCGGTGCCGATGGTGAGATTACTGACATTGCAGATATCCCTTATTTGCCAATCACTGCGTTTAAGCATCACGATGTACTCTTAGATACTATCACAATTGAAGAGTGTACACTCTTTACATCTAGTGGTACTACGCAGACCCAAGTGAGTAAACATTATGTTGTTGATGAAGGCTTGTATCATCTAGGAACCCAACAAATTTTTGAAGAGTCATATGGTGCACTTGAGGACTATCACGTGTTTGGATTGTTGCCTGCATACTTGGAAAGGAAGGGATCATCACTTGTCTCAATGGTCGATTATTTTATTAAACAATCTCGAGGTGGTGGTTTCTATTTGTATGACCATAAGGGTTTGTATGAAAAGTTATCGAGTACTCCAGGTAAAATCCTTCTTATTGGTGTTTCATTTGGATTGTTAGATTTTGCAGAAAAGTTCAAACTCACCAATAATGAGCAATTAATCGTTATGGAAACCGGTGGGATGAAAGGGAGGCACAAAGAGATGCCAAGAGCTGAGCTACATCAAGTCCTTCTAGAAAGTTTTGGATGTCAATCTATTCACTCAGAATATGGGATGACGGAACTCTGCTCGCAAGCGTATTCTTCTGCTGGAGGGATCTTTAAAGTCAATCCCTATTTTCAGGTAAGAGTAAGAGAAATTTCTGATCCATTTGCTGAAGCTAATATGGGTAAGTCTGGAATCATTTGTATCACCGACCTCAACAACATTAATTCCTGCAGTTTTATTGAAACTCAGGACTTAGGTCGAATGTTAACTGCTGATACATTTGAAGTATTGGGTAGGGTAGACAACTCTGATCTCCGGGGATGTAATCTGATGGTCGGATAATTTCAGATTTAAGCTTTATAGATAGCTAGAGTTCATCCATCATCTTGAGATAGCCAATTCGCTTTTCGTCATAGATAAATGCTTTCATGCGATCTATTTGCCCTTGAGTAAATGCATAAGGTTTCATATAGCATGCGCTAAAATATCCCATATAATTGTTGATCATTGGTTTGTAGGCAATGCCGTCTTCATCGAATACACCATACATCTCACAATCCGTATAGTTAACCATAGCCCCATAGCCATCCCCAGGATCAGCAGGTGTATCGCAGATGTAGTCACCTATGCCATCACAGTTAGTTTGATTGACTTTCTCATCATACCCTTTGAATGTATGCTCTAGGTTGAAGAAATGTCCAAACTCATGCGTAGGTATTTTCATATCCGTGATGTCATCCTTAGCAATTACTATACTTGATGTCCATCCACCTGTGCTTGTAAATCCCTTTCCTTTCTGACAGCCTCTCGTATTGCCATCTATAAAGCAAAGACCTTTTTCATGATCCACTAGATAGAGGTCAATGATATTTTCAGAATTGTTTTGAATGATTTCGAAGTAGTATTTCTCATAATTGTCTTCTGCAAGATCTTCGAAAGTGAAGTAGTCTGTGTAAACGTTAGATTTCAACATTCTAAATTTGATACCTACTGGTGCATATGCTGCATTGATATTGTTAAACATTTGGTTGATTCTATCTTCACTAACAGTAGTAGGCTCTATGACTGAAACCAAATCCCAAACGATCACATCTACTATAAGCTCCTCACCGGATGCTTGTAGGTATTCTTTGCGATCTTCGATATTCTCAAATGTGACTACCGTTCCCAACTCCGATTCTAAATCATTCAATACATCTGTGTTGCCACATTCTCCATCACATTGATAGGTTGACTTGCACGATGACATAATAGTCAAGCAGATAATGATTACTGACAAGATAGTTGTCAATTGATAGGTTCTGTATTTGCTATAGCGTTTCAATTGAATATAAATGTTGTCCTCAAGGTAAGAAGATTTCAATGGTTTGCTATTTGTTGAGGATCGACAAGTAGATATTTAACTTATGATGGCTTCACTCGATTCCATAGATTCCTAACAACACTGTTAATGTCTGGTGATATTTTAGATGCCAATAGTACACCTACGTAGATAGAGCCAAGTAATATTGATCTGATGACAATATCCAAGAGTGGATTCCCCATATCAGGGATGAGATAGTTACAGAAGATGACGAATGCAGATAGGATTAATACCTTGACTGTAGCAATGGTAAAAGGTTGCATTTTGAGTTTAAGCCAGAGGTAGACCAGTTTGGATATATTAAAGATGAATACCGTGACCAGAGACGCTACAGCTGCTCCAATGATTCCATAGATAGGTATGAAGTAGGCATTAGAAGCAATAGTCAATGTTGTCAATAAGATCATTGCATAAAGATTGAATCTAAAGTAGGGTGACAATAATATGATCTCACCATTGATGCTTGTTGCCATATTGAATAATTTGGCTAGACCAATAAGTAATACGATATACTTACCTGCTGCATATATTTCACCATTCGGCATCAGCCTAAATAAGTTATCGATATTACTCCAAATCCCTATTAACAGAATGCTACCAATGATCAAGAGATTGATAGAAACATTGCTATAGAGGTATTTGATCTTAGAGATATTATTGTCATTAAATGCTTGGGCAACAAGAGGAGTTGTAATAGAGGATAGTGATCGTCGTGGAATCTCGATAACGGTCCCAATGAAAAATGCAATCGCATATATCCCCGCTTGACTCTCTCCCTCCAACGACCCTATCATCAGGATATCGATATAGTTTACGATATATCCAGACAATCCAATAAATAAGACATAGGATGCATAATTGCCTACCTCTTTGAGCTTCTCTTTTTTGAAGAATCTCCTATCTGGCTTCAGATGTAGCATACCCAAGTGCCGCGTATAGAGTAACATAATCAGGACAGATACGCCATACATCATCACCAAGCATCCGATAAGACTAGAGAATTTAATAATCTCACAGTAGTAGAGAATGACGCTTACGATCGTAGCTACTCTTAGCCAGATATTTTGTAAAATGCTGGGTACGACGACCTTGAGAACAGACCTTGAGATATCCTTTAATATGAGGATATATGCCATAAACAACGTGAGTGGTAAGGCATATGGTAAGTAAGAAACAATGAGGCTATTCTCCTTTTTAGTGGTATAGTATTCAGCTATATCTCCTTGAAATGTCAGAAACCCAATGGATAATAAGATGAATCCAATAATCGGTACTGTAAGCACAAATGAGATGAGGCCATAGTGCTTCTCTTCTGGGTTGTTGAACTCAGGAAAGAACTTGATCATACTTGCATTCATCCCCAAGACAATAAACGGTGTCATCAATGACGCAAGGGCGATGAGCATTTTGATCATTCCGATCTCCTGTGGCTCAAGGCAATAAGGTTGAATAATCAACAAGCTGATAGCTCCTATGATTACACCAAAGTAAGCGACAATACTTTCCTTTATTCCTTGTCTTTTAACGACACCCATAGGTATTGATCAATTGTGGATAGATGGTTGCGATAGACTATTTACATTTTGTAAGTCTATATAAGTGATAGTTTGAAATATGGAAGCACTCAATGGGAGAATCATTATAAGATTTAATGAATAGTAAATGTACAACGAATAACCATCGAACTTCTGTACTTCAGCTATCAGATGCAGTGAAAAATATACCTTAACTTTGCAATCCTATGGGTATGAAGATTGGAAATATCGAATTTGGAGACTTCCCGCTTTTCTTAGCGCCGATGGAGGATGTGAGTGATCCACCTTTCAGAGTGCTGTGTAAGGAGCAGGGATGTGATATGATGTATACTGAGTTTATCTCGGTAGAAGGTCTTATTCGGGATGCTCACAAGAGTGTCCAGAAGATGGATATCTATCCAGAAGAGCGACCGATTGGAATACAGATATTCGGCGCCGAAATCGATTCAATGACTAGAGCCGCAGAGATTGTTGAAGAAGCACAACCTGACGTATTAGACATCAACTTTGGTTGCCCAGTTAAGAAGGTCGTTTGCAAGATGGCCGGAGCCGGTATTCTACAAGATATCGATCGGATGGTCAAGTTAACAAAGCATATTGTTGATTCAACTTCGTTGCCGGTGACTGTCAAGACCCGTCTAGGATGGGATGATAAGACTAAGTACATTGAAGAAGTCGCAGAGAGATTGCAGGATGTCGGTATTCAAGCATTGGCGATTCATGGTCGTACACGTAAGCAGATGTATAAGGGAGAGGCTGATTGGGAGCTCATTGGCAAAATCAAAGAAAATCCAAGAGTACACATTCCAATTATCGGAAACGGAGATATCAACAGCCCACAAAAAGCCGTAGAATATAAAAATCGATATGGTGTGGATGCCATTATGATTGGTCGAGCAAGTATTGGCTATCCTTGGATCTTCAGAGAGATAAAGCACTATGTTGAGACAGGAGAGATACTACCTGGTCCCACGATTGATGAAAGGGTAGATGTAGCAAAGCGTCATCTTGAGTTTTCACTTCGATGGAAAGGTGATAAATTGGGTATTCTAGAAATGCGTCGCCACTATACTAATTACTTCAGAGGGTTCAGAGATGTGAAGCAATATCGATCTCGTCTAGTCCAAGAAGCTAATCCAAAGGTAGTTTATGAGATTCTTGAGGAAGTTAGAGAACGCTACAGCGAGCCATCATTAGCCGTATAATATCTCATGCAATTTACATTTACCGGAAGGGATAAGAAGATTGTCGATACTCTCACTACTACAGTGAAGATGCACAACATTGATGGATACCTTGTAGGAGGCTATGTGAGAGATCTAGTATTAAATCGACCATCTATGGATATTGATGTGGTCTGCATTGGAGATGGGATTGCTTTTGCAAAACTGTTCGCTGAGAACTGTGAAGCGAATACTCATGTAAATGTCTTCAAGTCTTTTGGTACTGCACAAGTAGTAGTCGATAAGTTTGATGTAGAATTTGTAGGAGCTCGTAAGGAGTCATACCGTGCTGATAGCCGCAAACCGATAGTTGAAGATGGAACCTTCGCCGATGATCAGAATCGAAGAGACTTGACAATCAATACGCTAGCTATTTCCCTAAAGGAAGATGGAGTATATACAATTATCGATACATTTGGTGGACTGAAGGATATTGAGAATAAAATCATTAAGACACCTCTTGATCCAAATCAAACATTCTCTGACGATCCACTTCGGATATTGAGAGCAATTAGATTTGCTTCTCAATTAGGATTCAATATCGATGCAACTACTTGGCAAGGAATTCTAGAGATGAAAGATCGATTATCGATTATTTCGCAAGAACGCATTACTACAGAACTCAATAAAATCATCCTTTCTCCCAAGCCTTCAGTAGGATTTTATATGTTGGATGATGCAGGCATATTGGAGATGATTCTGCCAGAGATGATCGCATTGAAAGGTGTAGAGATTATAGATGGGATAGGACATAAAGATAACTTTCACCATACCCTTGAGGTATTAGATAATTTAGCTCTGACAACAGATGACCTGTGGCTTAGATGGGCGGCAGTATTGCACGATATTGCTAAGCCACCTACTAAGAGATTCCATTCGCAACATGGTTGGACATTTCACGGTCATGAGGTCGTGGGAGTGCCTATGACTAAGGCAATATTCAAGAGATTGAAGTTACCCTTGGATAAGACATTGAGTTATGTCCAAAAATTAGTAAGGTTACACTTGAGACCTATAAGCTTGACTAAGGAAAATATCACTGACTCTGCAATTAGAAGATTACTCTTTGATGCAGGTGATGACTTGGATGACCTGATGAAATTGTGTAGAGCTGATATCACCTCTAAGAATCCAAGAAAAGTACAAAACTACCTAAATAACTACGACGTCGTTACTCAGAAATTGATAGAAGTAGAAGAGAAGGATCATATCCGCAATTGGCAACCACCTCTCAGTGGAGATGAAATAATGAAACTCTTTAATTTGCCTCCCAGTAGGAGAGTAGGTGAATTGAAGAATGCAATAAAAGATGCAATACTCGATGGTGTGATTCCTAATACCTATGATGATGCACTCAGGTATTGTCAGGAGCTTGCTACTAAAACGAAACAAGATGAAAGTTAAATTAACTTTTTATCGTGTCTGTCTTAGAAAAATGTATTCAATAAAACGGTAAAGATGGAATGTGTTATAAAGAATAGCGATTCCAACATTAAATTTCTTTACAACTTATGAATTGTTGTCAATTCTCTCACGAAACAAACTAGTTGCAATAGTAAAATTGGGGCATTGTTACGGTAGAGGCACATCCTCAAGGTTCTTACCTGACATTTAATTATAGGGTAACCTATCTTTGTATACATTAGAATAATTAATCAACTGATTTTTGGTCACACTTCTCACAGATAATCCACTCATTCTCTTATTTCTGGTAGCAGCAATAGGATACTTTTTTGGTAACATTTCCATCAAAGGCAGCAAATTAGGTGTTTCAGCTGTCCTTTTTGTTGGATTAGCATTTGGTGCTTATCATTCAGAGTTCAATGTTCCAGATATTATCTTTCAGATTGGACTAGTCTTCTTTGTTTATAGTATCGGGCTTGCTAGTGGTCCTGCCTTCTTCAAGAGTTTTCGTAAGAGCGGAAGTAATGACTTATTATTTGTATTGTTGATGCTATTACTCTCGGCTTTAGTGGCATTAGGTGTCAAGTATTTATTTGAATTTGACGCAGCTACCACTGTGGGATTATACTCCGGTAGTACGACCAACACCCCTGCACTTGCTGGTGTGATAGATTTAGTCAGCCAAGGAAATTCTACTGATAAATCTACGATCATCCAACGATTAGCGATAGGCTATACTTATTCATATCCTATTGGTGTCATAGGTGTTATGTTGGCTATAGTCATTATGGAACGGCTGTTTAAGGTTGATTATAGGAAAGAGGAGGGGCAATTGCGACACAAGTACAATGTCCAAGAAGAATTAACATCAAAGTCTGTTGTAGTCACTAATCAGGAAGTTGTAGGAAAGCAACTTCGCGATATTAGAACGGAGAGCGACTTTATAGTGAACTTTGGAAGAATGGTCTCTGATGACGGTACCTACAGCTTACCTAATTGGGATACCAAGTTTGTACTAGGGGACAGATTGTTACTGATAGGAAGTGCGGTCGACCTCGACCAAGCCATATCCTACTTCGGTGAAGAGACCGATGATAAACTCACCCTATCTAGAAAGGAGTTTGACACAAGAAGAATCTTTGTATCTAATCCGCAAATCGTAGGTAAGACACTTTCAGAGCTGAATATTGATGAGAAATTCAATGCGATTATTACTCGGATTAGACGAGGTGATACTGATATGCTTGCTAATGGTAACACAATACTAGAACAAGGTGATAGAGTAAGATTTGTCGCTCGAAGAAAAGACCTTAAACGGTTGGCTGATTTTTTTGGAGATTCTTATTATGGATCAAGTAGCGTCAATATTTTTTCATTTGGATTTGGGATTGCACTTGGGTTACTCATAGGTACTATAGAGTTTAGCTTGCCTGGTGGTATTAACTTAAAGCTTGGATACGCTGGAGGTCCACTTCTTGTTTCTTTGATATTAGGAGCATTACATCGAACGGGTAAGACAGTCTGGACACTTCCGTATAGTGCTAATGTTACGCTTAGGCAAATAGGACTCACTCTCTTCCTAGCCGTTATCGGCTTACAATCAGGTAATACATTTGTAGAATCCTTAACATCTTCGGGAGGTGGACTTTTAATATTTACGGGAGGAGTCATCATTACAGTGCTGTCAGCCTGTCTAAGTCTTTTTGTAGGCTATAAGTTATTCAAGTGTCCATATTCTTTATTGCTAGGGTTTATGTCCAATCAGCCTGCAATATTAGACTTCGCCTTGAATCGATCTCAGAACAAGATTCCTATGGTAGGGTATTCTATTATGTTTCCGATTGCACTGATTATGAAGATTGTATATGCACAATTAATGTATCTACTACTTGTGTAAATGGCTTAGGGTAAAATAAATCGAAAAAAAAACAACATTCGACCCAAGACAATCATACCTACTCTCGTAAATACCCATAAGAAACGATAATGCACTACGGTGCAAGCTTATGAGAAGTCCTAATTCTGTTGTTTCTTCAATCGAGGTTTTTGTTCAGAAAGTATGAAAAAACTGTTTTTATGTTTTAGTTAGTTTGTGGTTTAATTAACTATTCGCCTTGATTGTGACTTCAGTTCTGCTGAGAAATAGACAAGAATAAGGGCATATATCCCCTTTTACTAGCTAAGTAAAAGGGGATTTCTTTTTTGTGACAAGCTTACATGCAATGGATTTACTTGCTATAGGGAGAGATAATTGACCTAAAAACCAATATAAATGCGTTGTTTTTTGGTTTTTTATCGGATTATTTGATTTTTTTATCTGTTTAGGAAACTAAAAGGTAGCAACATACAGTTATCTTTGTCGTAACAGAGGTGTTAGTATTTCATCTCGTTTTTAATATTTTTATAATTACACAATGGATAACGGTACAGTTAAATTTTTCAACGAAAGCAAAGGATTTGGATTTATTACACCAGATGGTGGAGGTAAAGACGTATTTGTTCATGCAAATGGACTTAATGGAACAATCATCAATGAAGGTGATAAAGTAACATACGACGTTGAAGAAGGAAGAAAAGGATTAAATGCAGTTAATGTATCTCTAGTATAAAACAAGAGTTTCTTTTAAGAATTATGAGGCCTGTCACAATGTGACGGGCCTTTTTTTGTT
>CALISO010000061.1 GCA_938041445.1 uncultured Saprospiraceae bacterium | reverse complement strand
ACCCATCTAGATAAAACAAAAAAGCCGTTGCAAATGCAACGGCTTTCAAGTGAGACTGGAGGGATTCGAACCCCCGACCCCTACCCTGTCAAGGTAATGCTCTAAACCAACTGAGCTACAGTCTCAAATTTATCCTTATTTGTGAAGATAGCCTCCTACCTTTATTTCATGCCATGAGCATTACTGCCTTCCCTCCCGCAATTGATATTGCGGTTCCTTCTCTTTTGCTTGACATTTAGTCAACCAAATCTCTTCGAGACCATTCACTCTTTCTAAACCAACTGAGCTACAGTCTCTTGATATAACACCGTAAAGAAACTCATATTTGGGGGGATATAAAACTTATTGCCAGACAAAATTTAGACAAGCCTCAATGTATCTGAGAATTCTCCCTCGTAGACCAGAAGACAAGACTTATATTAAGATATATTGATAGTACTCGGAAAACTCTATAGCAGGAATCCAGGAATTAAAATCCCTACTCAGCCGTAAAATTCGCCTTGCGTTTCTCTACGAAGGCTGACACTCCTTCTTGGAAGTCTTTAGTCTGCATCAACTCTGCAAATGCATCTAACTCCACTTCATATCCATCCGCATTATGATCAAAGCATGCATTGACAGCAGAGATGATATGCTTGATTGCTAGTGGAGCCTTGGTCCCGATCTTTTGGATGATTTCTTTAGATTTAGCAACAGCCTCACCGACAGGCATCAAGTGATTGCAAATACCTAGCTCTACTGTTCTCGTGGCAGGCAGCATATCTGTTGTCATCATGAGTTCCATTGCTCTTGCTTTCCCAATTAATTGGGACATTCTCTGTGTACCTCCGTAACCTGGTATCAAGCCCAGATTGACTTCAGGAAAAGATAACTTCCCATTATCAGCGATTACCCGCATGTGGCAAGCAAGTGCTAGTTCACAACCGCCACCTAGTGCAAATCCATTGATGGCAGCAATGACAGGTTTGTGAAATCTCTCAATCGCATTGAACATTTTGTGCCCGGTCTTAAGGAATTCCTTAGCTGAGCTAGCGACATTCATAAACTCTTTAATATCTGCTCCTGCAGCAAATGCCTTTTCTCCAGATCCAGTAATGACAACACCCTTTAGATCTTTGAGATCCTTGTATCCTTCAGTGAAAAAGTGGTGCAACTGTGCAATCATGGCAACATTGACAGCATTAAGCGCCTTGGGTCTATTGAGAGTAATCAATGCAATCCCTGCATCGTAATCGAGTATGATTTCTTGATAATCCATATGCTAGCTGGCTACTAGAGATTAGTATCTACGATAATTTTTTTTCTTCTTAGAAGAGTATTTTTTCTTTTTAGAATTGGAGTGATTGTTCTTCTTGCTTCTGTGCCTTACACTTGACATCAAGCCATCTAGAGATACATTCTCATCGATCTTTAGCTTTCCTTCAGAGATAGATATCAGGTCTCCCATGATAATTTCGTCACTGACGTAATGCTCTCTATTCCAGTTTTTGTAAGCCATTTTCATAAATGACCCAATAATCTTAACGAATTCTGTTTTCTTCTCACCGTCTTCCATTTCTATTGCCTTTTTGATCAGGTCTTTGATCTGGATACCGTAGTGTCTATGCGTCCTATTTCTAGTAGGATAGTTGACTTGTTGTGGTTCGATGATCGTCTTAGTCGCTACAGGCATTTCACCTGATGGTGGCGTCACGTCGATATCAAATTCAGCAAGTCTGAAGAAATGCTTCCACAATTTATCATTGTAGTCAGTCTTAGTGTGCTGCTGAGGTACTATCTGAGACATCAGTTTGATGACTGCTTCTGCAAATCGCTGTCTTTCTTCTTTATCTTCTATGCCCTTACAGTGCTGAACTAACTTTTGAATATTACGTCCATACTCTGCAATAATCAATGGCTCCTTCTGGGAAGTATATTCAATGTTGTTATCTATGTTGTTGGTTTCCATATAATGTGTAAATGTGTATTGTAATTATTCCACAGTCACTGACTTCGCTAAATTTCTAGGTTGATCAACATGACAACCTCTCATAACAGCGATGTGGTATGATAATATTTGTAATGGGATAACTGACAAGAGAGGTGATAGTGGCTCTTCAATCATCGGTATTTCTATAGAGAAGTCAGCCATCTCTTTGATCTTGTCATCGCCTTCCGTAATGATAGCTATGACAATTCCTTTTCTGGCTTTGACCTCTTGAATATTGCTGATAATCTTTTCTCTCGCTGACTCATTCGTTGCGATGATGACTACTGGCATATACATATCTATCAAGGCAATCGGTCCGTGCTTCATTTCGGCAGCTGGATATCCTTCTGCATGGATATATGATATCTCTTTCAACTTTAAGGCTCCCTCGAGTGCAATCGGGAAGTTATATCCTCTACCTAGGTAGAGAGCATTAGAAGCATTTCGGACTTCTCCTGCAATGTATTTTATCTGTTCTGACTTATTCAGAATCTTAGCTACTTGGGCTGGTATTGATTCTAGTTCTGACAACAATCTATGATAGTAGTCTTCACTGATTTTACCTTTTTGGTAGCCAAGTATGATCGCCATCATTGTCAATACAGTCAACTGACTTGTAAATGCCTTTGTAGATGCCACACCTATCTCCGGGCCAGCATGTGTATAGCTGCCTGAGTGAGTTTCTCTTGGAATTGATGATCCTACATTGTTCACTATTCCATATAAGAATGCTCCCTTAGTCTTAGCCGACTTAATGGCGGCTAATGTATCAGCAGTCTCTCCAGATTGAGAGATTGCAATAATGACATCATCAGGTGTGATGATTGGATTACGATATCTAAATTCAGATGCATACTCAACTTCAGTGGGTATTCTAGCTAAATCTTCGAATAGATACTCTGCAATCATCGCTGCATGCCAAGATGTACCGCAAGCTGTAAGGATTATCCTCTTCGCATTGAGAAATCGATTCATATGGAGTTCCATACCACCCAACTTGCACCAGCCTTCAGCCGCATTGATTCTACCTCTCATAGACTCTGCGATTGTCACTGGTTGTTGATAGATTTCTTTGAGCATAAAGTGGTCATATCCACCCTTCTCAAGTTCTTCTATCTTCAAGTCAATCTGTAGCACCTTGGGGTTAGTGACCTTGTTTTCTATCGTCCTTATTTGGTAACCTTTATCTCTTTCAATTGTGACTATTTCTTCGTCTTCTAGGTAGATGACTTTATCGGTGTACTTGACCATTGGTGAAGCATCCGAAGCAAGAAAGTATTCTCCATCTCCGATGCCTAGTACGAGTGGACTTGATTTCTTGGCGCCAACAATTTTATCTGGATTATCCTTTTCTAAGATCACGATGGCATATGCTCCATCAACCTTTTGGAGTGCTTGTCTAGTTGCTTCCTCAAGTGAAAGATCTTTTTCGCCTTTTCGTATCTCTTCTATCAAGTGAATCAGTACCTCAGTATCAGTATCACTTTTAAATGTATGACCAAGGTTTTCTAATGCCTGCTTTAAAGAGGCGTAGTTTTCTATAATACCATTATGTATGATAGATAGATTACCATCGCCTGATAAATGCGGGTGAGCATTCACATCATTTGGGACACCATGGGTAGCCCATCTAGTGTGACCCATCCCTATCGTCCCGTGAAGGTCTTTGCCTTCAAGCAATTGCTCTAGGTCGGATACTTTACCTTGCTTCTTATAGTTATTGAACGATCCATTTATAATAGATACACCAGCGCTATCATATCCACGATACTCAAGTCTCCTCAATCCATCAATTATAATTGGGTAAGCTTCTCTATCTCCAACGTATGCGACTATACCACACATATCAACAAGTAATTAATTTTATGCTCCTGCATAATTCATTTAATAATAATGAAACATCCAATGTTCTTGAAAAACTTCACTATTCTAGACAACACTTGGTCTTATTATCGGACTCTTTGTTGCTTGTAAGAGTCTGGTTGGCAGTTTTTATATTTCCCGAGAGGGTTCTTAGAAGTAAACGCATTTCTGCTGAGTACTATTATACTAAGGGGTTGTTACGACTAAATTAAGCTTTATTTCATTTTCATCCCCACTATTTCCATAAAGAATAGATCGATATGGTGTTTCTATCTTACTAGAAGCAAATAATTCAATGATTGGAGATGTCACCTCTCCATTAAGAAGTGCAATGATATGATTAGTCAATATAATCTTGTATACCGTGACATCTTGACCATTTCGCTCCACTGTTTGTAAACTTCCGTCAAATACGAACTCTAACAATGAAGATTGGACTCCAATATTAAAGTCAATGACTGCAAAGGTGGAACCATCCTCTTCGTAAGTTGCAAAGATATCAGAAATTGCTGGGGTTTCATCTGTGATAGCTGATTCATCGACTGTAATCTCTAGTTCAGCATAATTGATGCCTTTACCTGCAAATTGCATCACATCACTTAGATCAACTTTGGTATTCACTCCTCCTAATCCTTCGATATATGACCTATTCGCGTCTCCACTCAGCGCTAATGATACATCACTTCCGGTATAATCATTGGTATATGTAGCACTTCTGAATACACCTAAAGCAAAGTTATATTGAGATTTAACACCAAGATTGTCTGTATAATACATCGCTAATGTGGCATTGGTACTGCTACTTGAAAAGTTCTCAAGATTAAGCCCGATATAACCAGGATTGTCACCAACTGCTGTCAATGCAAATCCTCTAGCTATACTCTGAAACATACTATCAGTAGCGACATTGACGGTGTCTAATAATTCAAGTCCAAGTGCATCGTCTAACAGAATTCTCAAAGAAGGTGGGGCATCGATGATAGAATCTAAGGCCGGACTGAATACTTCTAGCGAATCATAATAGCTAGGAGTAATGTTCAGATTACCGATTACTGTAGGGTCAAAAGCAAACTCTTCGAATGCATAGACTGTATCAATTCTATCTTCTATGACAGTGCTTGATGAGGGAAATTCATCTAGTCTGTAGACATTGATATCGTATGGAGAAAGCGTATCTCCATATCTAGCTAATGTATCCAATGGCAAGATCATCACCAACGAATCAAAAGTAGCATCAGTGAAATCGGGAAAACTTGCTATCCCTATACCTGGTGTCAAATATAATACTGACTTAGAATTACCAAATGCCGGATCATTATATTCTCCCACTGGCCACTGCTCAGAATTTCTGAAAAGGAATCCATTTGTAGCAAATATCAAGACAGAGTCATCTTCTACAGTAGATACTGGTAGAGAGATGCTATTAGTAAATTCAATATCAATCTCTTCTCCTTCAAGGAGCTCAACTCCGATCAATTCAGGAGAATTGCAAGCACAAACTAGCAATGCAATCAAGATACTAAATAGGGGAATACAATACTTCATATGATAGGTTACGAATCGTCAGTCGAATTCTTGGGTTATGCTTCTTCTTCAACGAGTAAAGACTTATAAAAGTCTACATAAGCTGGGAGGTTTTCTTCCACGCTTGCGACATCTAATTTTGGCTTATCAGCACTATCAAACATCGCTTTCTCATCGCCATTAAGATCAGTACTTCCTAGTGCCAAAGCATCAGCGTAGTGCATACCACCTAATTGTAGTCTGACCTTACCATCTACAAAGAATGGATCAAGATCGCTGTCCTCTTCAATACCCATAATCGTTGCAATCTCTCTAAACTTAGGCGTAAAGTGCTGTTCTAGAGTTGTTGTATAAGGTGAGAAAATGCAAGTGCTATTCTCGAATATTGGTTCGTCCTTATATACAGTTTTAAGATATGCTGGTATCAATGATGTGAACCATCCATGTGCATGGATGATGTCAGGTGCCCAACCAAACTTCTTTACAGTCTCGAAAACACCTTTACAGAAGAAGACCATTCTCTCTTGGTTATCTTCAAATACTGACTCGTCATCGTCGTAGAAAAAGTTCTTTCTACTGAAAAACTCTTCATTATCAAGGAAGTAGACTTGCATTCTTGTATTAGGAAGGCTAGCTACTTTGATGATTAATGGGTAATCTTCATCATCAACGATGATATTTAACCCAGATAATCTCACCACTTCGTGAAGCTTATGTCTTCTTTCATTGATAGGTCCAAACTTTGGCATCAAGATTCTGACATCTAGGGCTCCATGTGCCTTTTTGGGAAGGTCTTTGGTCAGCTCAGAAATCTCTCCTAAAGCCGTATATGGATCCATTTCTTGCGTCACAAACAGCACTTTTTTCTTACTCATACTCTGCAGATATTGTGTTAAACGTTTTCGAGATTATTTTTCGGTCTGCAAAGATACGTCTTTTTCTCCAAATCGAAGAACATCGGCTAGTCTAAAAACCTTGACAATCAGCTAGATATAAGATGATTGATTCATATGTGGTCGGATTTAGTTGGATACGATTTGCATCAATGTGGCACAGATAATGGCACCGAAAGTACCGAGAGCATAGCCCAAGACTGCCATCAAGACACCGACAGGAGCAAGTGCCTCATTGAATGCTGAGGCGACGACAGGAGCCGAGGCGGCACCACCAATATTCGCTTGACTACCTACAGCCACAAAGAAAAATGGTGCTTTAATGAGTTTTGCGACAAGCAGCAACAAACCTACATGAACCAGCATCCACACAATACCTACAGCGAATAATCCAAGATTGTCAAACACCTCACCAAGATTCATCTTCATCCCTATCGTTGCAACTAAGATATAGATGAATATCGAACCCCATCGTGAGGCTCCTACACCTTCCAATCGTCTTGCCTTAGTAAAGGATAATGCTAGACCGATTGTCGTCGATATTACGATCAACCAAAAGAAGTGAGATGTCAAACTATCCAAGTAAAATCGACTGAGAAAGTCCTTAACACCACCCATCATTGGAGATAAGATATCTGCTCCTAAATGACTAATTGCCACACCTCCGAATGCTATCCCTAATAACATAAACAGTTTCCTCGTCGATGGCACTTCAGTAATACTCTCCCTATAATCAGCAACCTTCTTTACTAACTCCTTAATCGAACTATTATCAGCTTTAAGGACCCCATCGATCTTATCTGAGACATTTGCCCCAAAGAGCAAGAATCCCATCCAGATATTTGCAACTACAACATCAACAACTATCATTGTCCCAAAGAGGTTATCCTTCACTTCATAGATCTCCTTCATAGCTGTTTGATTCGCTCCACCCCCAATCCAACTACCTGCGACTGTACTGAGTCCTCGCCATATTTCACTTGCCTCACCAGGTATCAACCCAGGTGCCACATATGACACAAATAGTAACGCAATCGGACCACCGATAATAATACCCAAGGTCGCAGTAAGAAACATTATCAATGACTTAGGACCAAGATTGACGAGCCCTTTGATATCTATGCTTAAGCAAAACAATATCAAACTTGCAGGAAGCAAAAACCGTGATGCAACATAATAGAGTTTGCTGTGACCTTGATGAGGTTGGTATTCTGACTTAGGCACCTCATTAGACTCAAGAAAGACATTGATCTGATCGTAACTCAGTCCTTCTGGCAAGACTAGATTGTACTTGTTCAATACATCAAGCAACCCATCATTAAACCAGTGTGGAGCAATCAATCCAAGAGGGTAATTGAATAGAGCCGGCACGAAGTAGCAAAGTAATAACGCAGGTATGACTCGGTAAAACTTTTTACAACTTTCTAACCCAGATGTATAAAATATCAAGGCGAGGATTCCCATCAGAATTCCAAAAGTGATGGCATCATTAGTAAAGACAGGAGCTAAAGCTAAATTCATTTGATCAAATTGTATTGACTTAGATGACTAAGATACAATTTCAAGTGAATTACTGAATCCAAAGCTTGCACAACTCCTTCAGATGCTTCC
>CALISO010000060.1 GCA_938041445.1 uncultured Saprospiraceae bacterium | reverse complement strand
GGTATCATTGGGGCTGCCATGGCATACGAGCAGTATGTAGAGCGACAGGAGGGGTAGTATCTTGTACCGCTATATCGACGAAGATTGGTCCAATTTCTTGGAATATGTAGATTTCATTAGTTGCTGTAAAATGCTTGTGGTATTCCTCTAGCGCAACACCAACAATTTACGTAACTTTGCAGTCCAAAAATCTTCAATATTATGTTTCCTCATTATGATGTGATTGTTGTAGGTGCAGGGCACGCTGGCTGTGAGGCTGCGGTAGCTGCTGCTAATATGGGTTCGAAAGTACTCCTAGTCACTATGAACATGAATACCATCGCTCAGATGTCTTGCAACCCTGCTATGGGTGGAGTTGCCAAAGGGCAGATCGTACGTGAGATCGATGCACTCGGTGGATACTCAGGTATCATCACTGATCATACGATGGTACAATTCAGAATGTTGAACAAGTCCAAAGGCCCTGCGATGTGGAGCCCAAGAGCTCAGAGTGATCGGATGTTATTCGCTGCAAAGTGGAGAGAGATGTTGGAGGCACATGACAATATTGATTTTTGGCAAGAGATGGTTACCGGACTGATTGTCAAAGATGGCATATGCTCAGGAGTAAAGACGGGGATTGGACTAGAAATAAACGCCAAATCGGTAGTCTTGACTAATGGAACATTCCTCAATGGATTGATTCATATTGGAGATAAGCAGTTTGGTGGTGGTAGAGCAGGAGAACGAGCAGCAACAGGTCTCACGGAACAATTGGTCGAACTAGGATTCGAGTCAGGGAGAATGAAGACCGGTACACCCCCGAGAGTAGATGGCCGCACACTCAATTGGGATGTGATGGAACTGCAGCCGGGTGATGAAGACATTACAGGATTCTCATATCTTGATACACCAAAGCCCGAGACGCAAGTACCTTGTCATATCACTTACACGAGCCCTGAAGTTCACGAGTTGCTCAAGGAGGGATTTGATAGATCACCTATGTTCAATGGTCGTATCAAAGGCCTAGGTCCTAGATACTGTCCTTCGATAGAAGACAAAATTCATCGTTTTGCAGAGAGAGAACGACACCAACTCTTCGTAGAGCCTGAGGGTAGGAATACCTGCGAAATTTATGTCAATGGGTTCTCTTCATCGCTACCCGAAGATGTACAATATGCCGCTCTCAGAAAGGTGCCTGGCTTTGAGGAAATGAAGATGTTCAGACCTGGATACGCGATTGAATATGACTTCTTTCCTCCAACACAACTAGATATTAGTCTTGAGACTCGTCTTGTCTCTAATCTATTCTTTGCTGGACAGATTAATGGAACTACTGGATACGAAGAAGCAGCTTCCCAAGGGATGATGGCAGGAATCAATGCCCACCTCAAAATCAATGAAAAAGATCCGTTCGTCTTAAAACGATCTGATGCATATATCGGTGTACTCATCGACGACTTAGTCAATAAAGGTACTAAGGAACCTTATCGCATGTTTACCAGCAGAGCTGAGTATCGAATCTTACTAAGACAAGATAATGCCGATCTTAGATTAACATCTCTTGCTAAAGATCTTGGCATTCGCAATATCGAAGAACGAGTGACAAGAGTTGAGGCCAAGTCAGAAGCGATGAGAACATTGAAAAAGAGTCTAGAGTCTATCAGTGTGAGCCCAGACCAACTCAATCCATATCTTGAAAGCATAAACTCCACCGACCTCAATCAGAAAGTAAAATTAATCTCTGTGCTCAGAAGACCCAATGTGTCGTTGGTCGCACTTGCAGAATATCTACCTGACCTGAAGACCACCCTTGAGGCAATGGATCCAGCTCACGTAGAATCGACGGAGATTGCGATAAAATATGAAGGCTATATCGTCAAAGAACAAGAAATGGCTAACAAAATGAATAGGCTAGAATCTGTGCTTCTCAAGAACGATATGGACTACGGCACATTATCTGCACTCTCCACAGAAGCACGAGAAAAGTTAACTACTCAAAGGCCAAGAACAATTGGACAGGCCAGCAGAATAAGTGGTGTGTCTCCATCAGATATTTCTGTGCTACTAGTGCATATGGGTCGTTAATTCACCCTGCCAAATAGGCTAAGAGAAGTCAAGTTCTTCAATCTTATGCCTTGCGTAGGCATATCCAATGTTGAAAGCTTGATCAACTTGCTTGGTATCAAACGCTGATACCTTAGTCATATTCGGCATAAATGACTGCTCCATTGCCACGAACTTGTGCTTATTCCCTTCGAACATTACCATCCCGTTGGTACGGATGGTCAACTTAGTATAAGAACTGAATGCTGCATTGTCATCTGATGGATATGGCTTTACGACATAGCTGCCCCATATCTGTCTATTATCATTGAGCATCAATGGATCAACAGGAAAATTGTCTGTGACTCCGCCATCTGTATAGCTTTGACCATTGTATTCCACTGGAGTAAATAATAAGGGTACTGCACACGAAGCAAGTGTTGGTAATATTAATTCTCCCTTGGAAAAATACTCAGGCAACCCAGTATTGAGATTGGAAGCACAGATAAAAAGAGGAATATTCAACTCTTCAAACGTCTCCGGCAGATTAGCTGCCAAGATGTTCTTATATCTGCTAGACTTAAACACTCCAGGTTTTTTTAGACTGAAATTGAAAGGTTGGAAGATTGTGTAACTCTTAAAAAACTCAAGTATAGTGTCCACAGATTTACCAGATGCATATAAGGCTCCGACTAAGGCACCTGCACTTGTACCGCTGATCGCAGATACTGTAATATTGTAATCTTGTAATGCTGCGAGTAGACCTAAGTGGGCAACACCTTTGATACCTCCTCCTGACAATACAAGTGAGACCTGTTTCATACAAGCGATTTGATTTCCTTGTAGTAACGAGAAATTTGAGTGAGTAGTTTAGTCTTCAAACACCTCGATGACCTTATTCATCTTGATGAGCTCTGTAAACTTGCCTTTGAACCTTGTAGCCTTGACTAAATGGTTATCAATCCAGTGATAATTTCCTCCTCGTGGTTTGCCCATAAGCATCCCGTGATATTTGAATCCGTGTCTATTGAGCCACTCTGTTGTAATCGTTCTATGCTCTTCTGTTCGAGAAGTGAAGAATGTAATGATATGCCCCTGATCATACCAAGTATTCAATATTTCCAACGCATCTGGATAAGGCTCACAAGTTGCCATTCTTTCTGGCTCCTCGTTAGGTACGTCTTCGCAGATTGTCCCATCTATATCTATTAAGAAATTACGTACATCATCTGGAAGTACTGGACTCAGTAGGTTACCGTCTTTGTCTTTGAGTTCTTTTAATTCGTGGCCCATAACGATATAAAATTGTGCTATTAGAAATTAAACGTTGTGATTTGTCACCGCCTTTGGCAACAGAATAACTGTAATGCAAAATTAACGAAAGATCGGCAAATTAAATTGAGATAAGTGTCTGTTGTTGCAAGGAAAACAATAGATAATTCTGTGTTTAGGCGCTTTTGCCCTAGAAGTGAATAAAATGCTCTGGGTCAACTGCCTCACCTTCAAACCAAAGTTCGAAATGTAGGTGTGGCCCATCTGATTGTTCGCCACTGTTACCAATGATTGCAATAGCTTCGCCGGCTTTAACTTTAGCTCCGACTTCCTTGAGCAAAATACTATTGTGTTTATATCGAGATATCAGATTGTCCGTATGCAAGATGCTGATACTATTACCATCGTTAAGAGACCAATCAGATTGGATTACGACTCCTTCCTGAACTGCCGCTATTGGTGCATCTTTAGGAGCAATGATGTCAACTCCATAGTGATCAATCTCTCTATCATAGTTGTGTGACACAGTTCCCTTAACCGGTGCTATTAAGAATTTATGGTGAAGCTTATTGATTGATGAGCTGATATTACTCGTTGCTAAATCAATATTGCCAGTATTTGCCTTGAGCTCTGTGTCTGCATCCAAGTTCTCTATCATTGTCTTGAATCCTTCGGTATATATTCGTTGATTTTCGACCTGTTCCTCTAGGTCCTTGATTTGTCCTGTCAACTCAACAAAAGCTGTATTTGAAGTAAGCTCACCATAACCTGGAACAAGTCGCTTGAGAGGAGTAAAAAACATCAAGAGCACTGTTAGCAACATCACCGTCATAATTGCTAGTCCAAGCAAAATATAAAATTTCCTCAGTGTCAGACGAGTGCTTCCAACTTCACGGAGGTCTTCATCGTTGATTAACAGCACCTTATAGGTCTTGCTAAGACGAGATTTCATACTTGATGACTGTGTATTTTCCAATTAGACTGTTAATCAGGATATTGATAAAATAAATTCAGGCTTTTGTAGTTATTACAAGGTGCAAAATTAACCTGATTTTCCATTAAAATCATTCTGCTGCTACTAAGGTAATCTTGTATCAGTTTTTTTATCAAAATTTTCTCCATTGCGACGAGTATTTATTATCCTGATTCCGATGCTATTGTTTGCGGGTTGTACCACAACAAAAAGCACCTCCGATATATCTAAATGGCAACGATTTTACCACAATCTTACGGGGCAATATAATGGCTATTTTAATGCAAATGAAATCATTGAGCTATCTGTGGAGAATATGCAGACAGCTAACCAAGACAACTATACTCAGCTGCTTCCTATTTTTCCATACACTGGCAATTATGACGCCGCGTCTTACAACGAGAACCTAGACAAGGCAATCACCAAGGTAACCACTACCGCCACTATCCACGAGAAAGGTCAGTGGGTAGATGATTCTTATGTACTGATGGGTAAGGCACAATATCTGAAGAAAGATTTTGAGTCTGCGGAAGAGACTTTCGAATACTTTAAGGAGGAGTTTGACTTTTCTAGATATCATACTGGACGTCAAAAAAGCAATGCTAGACTCTCTCGAGGTGAAAGAGCAAAAGAAAGAAAGAAGCAGCAAAAAGTTAAGAAGGCAGAAAAGAAAGAAAGAGATAAAGAAAGAGCAGAAGATGCCAAAGAGAGAGATGCTGAAAAGAAAGAAAGAGATAAGACCAGAAAAGAGGAGATGAAGGAGAGGGCCAAAGCTAAAAAGAAGAATAGCGGGAGTCGAGAACGTGCTGCAGCAAATGTTCAATGGGAAGACCCTGCTCTGGAAAAATCTAGAAAAGAAGAAAAGAAAGAGGAAGAAGTAAAAGAAGATGATAAAAAGAAAAAAGAAAAAGAAGCAGAGGAGAAGAAGGAAGAAAAGGCTCTAAAAAAATCAAACAGAAAACATACACCAGCTTTTTACGAAGGCCTCCTTTGGTTAGCTAAGACGTATAGTGAAAGAGAGCGATTTGCATCTGCAGAATATCTCTTTAACAGTATTGATGATGAAGACGATGCTCCAAAAGAAGTCAAGCAACAAATACCTCTATCGCGAGCAAGAATGTACTTGGTCAAGAAAGACTACGACAAAACAATAGAAAATCTAGATCTAGCAATCAGTCTTGAAAAAAACAAGAAGCTAAAAGCTCGATATAGTTACATCAAAGCACAGATATATACACAGATGAATGAGCCTGGTCAAGCACTTCAGGCTTACGAAAAAGTGAAAAAATATAATCCTGACTTTGTGATGGAATTCAATGCTGATCTGAATAAAGTCATCTTGAGAAACCAAACAGGAAGTGCTAATACTAAATCATCCTTAAAGACTCTCAATCGAATGCTAAAGGAAGATAAGTATGCAACCTATCAAGGTCAAATCTACTATGCTATTGGACAGATAAATTATCAAGATGGCAACATTGGAGAGGCAATTGCTAATTACAAAAACAGCCTTGATTATAACTCTGGCAATCTATTTCAAAAGACAGAGTCTTATTACAAATTAGCTAGCTTATACTTTGATACTGAAGAATATGCTCAGGCTAAATACTACTATGATAGTACACTCATCTTTATGCCAAAGACCGATTATCGGTTTGACCAAACAACTGTGTACTCCAATAGTCTGAATAGCATTGCGAAAAACATTGAAATTATTGATACCCAAGATAGTTTACTGGCGATGGGAGCGATGAGCTCTGATGAGCAAAGGGCCTATGCAATTGAAACTTTGGATAATCAAGGAGCTAAAAGTGACCAAGCTAACAAGTCGTTCACCAATCCTACATTCCAAGGCTCAACTGGCTCCATTAGAATGAATGCCTCTTCTTTCTTTGCCTATAATGTTGTTTCATTACAGCGAGGACAGAAGTCTTTTACAAATGAGTGGGGTGGTCGACAGCTCCAAGATAATTGGAGAACAATATCAGATGCGGATAGCAATGCAGAAGACTCTGAGGATCTCGCTGTCAGCAACTATTCTGATCAACAAATAGAATCTGTCCTAAGAACTCTCCCAAAGACTCAAGCTCAGAGAGATTTAGCTTCGATGAAAAAGCAAGAAGCTATGTTTGAACTTGGTAAACTGTATAGAGAGAAACTGAAGAACCCTGAAGCAGGCTTCGCAATGCACCATAAGCTTTACCAAGACAACCCTGACTTCAAGCCTCAAGAAGAACTACTATATTACCTCTATCTATCAGGTATCGATAGCAATAAAAGTAACTTGGCGAACAAATACAAAAAGAAACTCATCAACCAATATCCTGATTCGGACTTTGCCAAAATCTTAACTGACCCAGGATATGCTAAGACGCTAATGGATAAGGAAAAAGCGCCTATAAAATACTATGATGAGACCTATGCCCTATTTGAGCAGGGAAATTATAAGCAAGTCATTGCTAGAGCTGAAAAAGCGCCAGACATCTTAAAAGATGATAAAGCCTTACGGGCTAAGATGGAGCTGATCAATGCAATCAGTATCGGTAAAGAACAAGGAAAAGCCAAGTACTTAATGGCTCTTAATAAAGTCATCAAGACATATCCAAATACCGAGGAAGAAAGAAGAGCAACAGAGATGAAGCGATTCTTGTCAGGTGATGAGACCGCATTCAATGAATTACTATTTGAAGAAGATAGCAATGTCTTCAAAGAGGATTTTGATAAGTTGCACTATGGACTAGTTGTCATCTTTGATGCAAGTAGCAAGGTTATACAAGATATGAGACTTGACATTAATCGCTTCCACAAAAAATACTTTAGCCTTGAGCAATTATCTACACAGACCATTCCACTTAGCCAAGAAGACAATATCAAATTAATCCTAGTCAGATCATTTAATGATCAGTCAAAAGCAATGGATTACTTCAAAGTTATTGACGATAAGGATAAAGAATTTATAACTAAGAAAGGATATTCATTTGAGCTCTTTGTGATCAATCAAAACAACTATCGAGAGATCATCAAGAAGAGAAGTATCAATGAATATAGACTGTTTTTTGAGAAAAAGTACCAGAACTAATATGGATGTCTAAAATTGCCAATAGTGGGATAAAATCATGGGCATTAGAAGATAGACCTAGAGAGAAGCTCCTCGCAAAGGGCAAGAAAAGTTTGACCAATGCAGAACTACTCGCTATCATTCTAGGCTCTGGTTCTGCTGACGAATCCGCAGTATCGTTAGGACGACGCATTCTACATGATTACAACAATGATGTAGCTGCTGTTGCTAAATTGGGTGTCAAAGAGCTCTCAGCCTTCAAAGGCGTGGGACCAGCTAAAGCAATCAGCGTGATAGCTGCACTAGAACTCGGTCGGCGGATGAAGGCTAACACTGGTGAATCCAAACCAAAAATTACCTGCTCAGAAGATAGTTATACTATTCTCTCAGCATCGATGGAAGATCTCCATACCGAGGTATTCAAGGTTATTTTGCTTAATAGAAACAACCGTGTCATCAAGATCACAACAATCAGTGAAGGCGGTGTCGCAGGAACTGTAGTTGACCCCAAGGTCATCTTTAAAGACGCAATTGACAATCTTGCTTCAGCGATCATCCTTTCTCATAATCATCCCTCTGGCAACCTCAAACCTAGCCAAGCAGATATCAAGATCACTAAAAAGCTAGTAGAGGCCGGTGCATTCTTAGAGATCCGTGTGTTAGATCACGTGATTATCTCTGAAATGGGGTACTATAGCTTTGCCGATGAAGGTATGATGTAGCCTTCTCCACTTTGGGTATCAAATACTGCTACCTTTGTGACAACTTTAGCACCCGACTAGACATTATATACCTCTATGGCAGGCAACACAAGCTTTGATCTCAAGCTACTTTACAGACTTCTAAAAGAAACGATCCCATATCGTTTACTCTTTTGGACCTGTCTGGCGCTTGCCATTCTCCTTGCGCCTATCAATGCAGCTCGACCTTTCATCGTAGGTAAGATGGTTGACAACCATATTCTTATTGGTGATATTAATGGGCTTACTTTCCTTGCATGGGTATACGTTGGGTTGACGATAGTCAATGTTGTGATGCGGTATTCATTCATATACTTGACTGCCTTAGTTGGGCAGAATGTCATTAGAGATCTCAGGATCAGAATGTTTCATAAGATGACATCGCTTCCGCTCAAATATTTTGACAAGACTCCAATAGGAACAGCGACAACTCGGACGGTAAACGATATCGAGACAATCAATACGGTATTTACTCAGGGAGTAATTACTATGGTCGCTGATGTCTTGACAATCTTTGCTGTCATTGGAATGATGCTGTTCACAAGTTGGAGGTTGACTATGATATGTCTACTGACATTGCCTTTGATGATAATTGCAACCTACATCTTCAAAGAGAAAGTGAGAGCAGCCTACCAAGTTGTCAGAACTCAGATTTCTAAGATGAATGCCTTCCTGCAAGAACGTATATCAGGAATGAGGATCGTCCAAATCTTCAATGCCGAAGAGCAAGAAATGGAAAAATTCAAGGAAATTAACCGAGAATATACCAAAGCCAATCTTAACTCAATTCTTTACTATGCTGTCTTCTATCCTGTCGTAGAGATTATCTCTTCGATTGCTTTTGCCCTCCTAGTGTGGTGGGGGACCAAAGGTTACTGGGATGGGGTCATTACTTTTGGTGCTTTGGTGGCGTTCCCGATGTATCTAGCAATGCTATTTAGGCCCGTGAGAATGCTAGCAGATAAGCTCAACACTTTACAGATGGGTCTTGTAGCAGCAGAAAGAGTATACAAGGTGCTTGATAACAATATAGAAATACCAGACCTCGGAACAATCAAAGCAAATTCAGTCAGTGGTGATGTCGCTTTTGACAATGTTTGGTTTAGTTATGTAGATGATGAGCATGTCATCAAAGACCTATCATTCAAAATTGCAGCCGGAAAAACCTTGGCGATAGTTGGTAGCACGGGATCGGGTAAAACGACTATTATCAATTTGCTCAATAGGTTTTATGAAATAGATAAGGGTCAAATCTCTATCGATGGCGCTAATATCGAATCATACACCTTGGACAACCTAAGAAGCCACTTTGCAACTGTTCTTCAAGATGTATTCTTATTTAGTGGAAGCATTTATGAGAACATCACACTCAATGATCCTAGCATCTCCAAAGAACAAGTTGTGGCTGCTGCCAAGATGATCGGTGCCCACGGCTTACTAGCTGTAGGAGAAGATGGATACGACTTCAGAGTGATGGAGCGAGGAGCCAATCTGTCGATGGGACAAAGACAGTTAATCTCCTTCGTGAGAGCCTTAGTTGCTGATCCAAATATTTTAATTCTTGATGAGGCCACTTCATCTATTGACCCAGAAACTGAGTCTGTAATCCAATACGCCATAGAAAAACTGATAGAACAACGAACATCCATCATTATTGCCCACCGATTATCGACTATCCGTCATGCTGATGTTATCTTGGTGTTAGATAAAGGAAGACTTGTGGAGTTCGGATCACACGAAGAGTTGCTCAAGATAGACGGTGGCAAGTACAACCAGTTGTACAATATCCAATTTGCGGAAGCTATGTGATTTTTTTGCCCTTGACTAGTTGAAATCATAACACCTGCTTCTATTCTTAGTAATCCACACTATTACTATCTTTGCCCTCCATATTTGGCACCCTACATTAACATCCAATAGACTACAAGCGATAACACTATGAATGTATCATTGAATTGGCTCAAGAGGCACATCGAGTTTGACTTACCAATAGATGAGGTAAGTGATATTCTTACTACGATAGGACTAGAAGTAGAGGGTGTCCATCCTTTCGAATCTGTAAAAGGTGGTCTTCGGGGAGTAGTCTGTGGTCACGTATTGACTTGTAGTAAGCACCCTGATGCAGATAGACTGAGTGTAACCACAGTTGATGTAGGTCAAGATGCTACGCTTAATATCGTCTGTGGAGCACCGAATGTTGCCGCAGATCAAAAAGTCTGGGTAGCCACAGTAGGTACAGATCTCTACTCAGAAGAAGGTGAGAAATTCACAATCAAAGCAAGTAAGATTAGAGGTCAAGAATCAGCAGGAATGATCTGTGCAGAGGACGAACTCGGTCTAGGTGAAAGTCATGATGGTATTATGGTGCTTCCTGCTGATACAGCAATTGGCTCGAAGGCAAGTAACTACTATGAGGTAAGTACTGATACTGTATTTGATATTGGGCTTACGCCAAATAGGTCCGACGCAACTCATCACAGAGGAGTAGCAGAAGATCTCGCTGCATACTTTGACATCAATGGTATTGCTTATAAGCTACTTGATCAAGAAACAGCCGATGACCTTACAGAAGGCAATTGCCCTATAGATATTAAGATTGTTGATGTGGAAAAGTGTCCTCGTTATGCTGGTATTTGCTTGGATGAAATCAAACTAGCACCATCTGAAAATTGGATGAGAAATCTCTTACTGAGTATCGGAGTTAGACCAATTAATAATGTCGTTGACATTACCAATTTCATCCTGCATGATATGGGTCAACCACTACATGCATTTGACAAGAGTCAGATAGGCAATAACACAATCAAGGTACAGACTCTACCTGCTGGAACTAAGTTCAATAGCTTAGACGAAGTAGAAAGAGACCTACTTAGTGACGACTTGATGATCTGCGATGGTACAGATGCGCCATTATGTATTGCTGGTGTATTCGGAGGTATCGATTCTGGAGTATCTGACAAGACAACTAGTATCTTTCTCGAGTCAGCACACTTCCAGGCGGCAAGTGTCAGAGTCTCTAGCATGAAGCACAATCTCCGAACAGATGCAGCTAAAGTATTCGAAAAAGGAAGTGACCCTTCAATCGTCAGACTAGCTCTCAACCGTGCTGTAAAACTCCTCACTGACTATACTGGTGCTAAGGTGAGTGGTGGTTACACTGACTTGATTAATAAAGAAATACTACCGGTAGAACTCGTTGTCAGAATATCTAAAATTGAGCAAGTGATAGGTCAAGCTCTTGGCAAAGAAACAATACTCAACGTGTTGACAGCACTTCAAATGCAGCCAGAAATGGTTGGTGATGACAATATCAATATAAAAGTGCCAACCAATAAAGCAGATGTCCTCAGAGAAGTAGACGTTATCGAAGAGATACTAAGAATCTACGGTTTTAACCAAATTGGAAAAACCGACTCACTACAGATTCCGCTAATCGCTACAGACTTTCCTTCAGTAGCGACGATGAGACAACAGATTCACAAGTCTCTAGTCGGGGCTGGATACAACGAGATAATGGGGCTGTCGCTAGTCGAGTCAAAACACGTTGCAGCTTTAGAAGAAGAGAGCTTCGTTACTATTCACAATACTTCAAATATTCACCTCGATGTGATGAGGCCAAGTATGTTGATCAGTGGTCTACTCTCTGTACAGCACAACCTCAACTATAAAAACAATGACCTGAAACTCTACGAACTAGGTAAGACCTATCAGAAAACGGAAGACGATTATATCGAGGAAGAAAAGTTAACCATCTTCCTCACAGGAAATACAACGCAGGGTGGTTGGAATCAGAAAGCTGTGCCGTCAGGATTCTATACCATCAAGTCTATTATGACACATGTGCTCAATGGTCTTGGTCTCACTAACTATCAGACAACTGATACTATCGAATCTCCATATATCGAATATGGTATCCAACTAGGCAGAGGACCAATGCAGATCGGGCACTGTGGTAAAGTGAATGCTAAGACGCTTAAGCAAATTTCAATTAAGCAAGATGTCTACTATGCAGAGTTAGATATGAGTACTCTATTTAAGCTTTATAAAAATGCTAAGGTGACATTTGCAAAGATTAGCAAATACCCTACTGTCCAAAGAGATCTTGCTCTAGTCATTGATAAGAGTGTCAAGTACAACCAGATTGAGTCCATTGTCCGTAAACAAGCGAAGAAAGAGTTACAATCTGTGAGTCTGTTCGACATTTATGAAAATGCAGAACAACTCGGTGAAAACAAGAAATCATATGCTGTAAATATGACCTTTGGCTATGCTGATCGGACACCGAAAGACGCCGAAGTGGACCAAATCGTACAGAAAATTGTCAAAACACTAGAGTCTAAACTCTCAGCCACACTAAGGAGTTAGTCTGAATTCGGTATTTATCTCTGTTAGGTAGTAATATATTCCCTAACTTTGGGTTAATTATATGTGGGAAAGTCAGGGTTAAATCATTGATTATCCGTGATGAATAAGATTGAGAGTGGTACTTGTGAATAAACACTAGACCTTAGACGCTAAAAACCTAAAGGTCTATATAGCATAAAACTTCGGAGGCAATTGCCTTCATACCGAGATACCAAAACCGTATCTCGTGATTTTTGTCATTTGGTTTGACCATTTAGACACTTTTCGTCCTTTATTCACTCCATACAATCTTTTACCCACATTGCATCTCGTGATAGACACGAAGTGTACGATTTTGATAACATTATGAATATAAAAAGATACCAATGGAAATCACAGCAATCATAGGATTGGCAATAGGAGCTCTTGTTGGAGCGGTGGCAGCATTTCTTGGCATCAGAAAATCAACTGATGGTAAGATTCAAGAAGCTAACAAGAAAGCCGACCTAACTCTCCAGCAAGCAGACATCACTGCTAAATCAAAACTTGAATCTGCTAAGTCTAAGGCAGAGTCAATCATCGCTAAAGCTGACGCTAAAAATGAAGCAATCAAACAAGAGAAGATTTCGCAAGCTAAAGAGAAGTATGCTAAGCTCAAGACTGACTACTCTACCTTCAAGGCTGAGCAGAAAGTAGAAATGAAAGAAAGAGAAATGCAAGTTATTGCACTCGAAAAAGAACTCAATGCCAAGCAAAAAGGATTCAAGGACCAACTCGAATCAATAGAGCATAGAGAATCTGAAGTCACAGTTATAAAAGGCAACCTTGAAAAACAGCTTAAGATTGTTAACAAGAAAAAAGAAGAACTAGACAAGGCAAACGAGATCAGAATCAAAGAGCTGGAAGGCATAGCAAAACTCTCAGAAGAAGAAGCGAAAGAACAACTCCTAGATGCCGTAAAAGGTAAGGCAGAGTCAGAGGCTCTCAGTCTAGAGAAAAACATCATCGCTGAAGCTAAAGAATCCGCTGCTAAAGAGGCTCGTAAAATCATCATCCAGACGATTCAACGAATGGGAGCCGAGTATACCATAGAGAATACGGTATCCGTATTTAACCTTGACTCTGATGATCTCAAAGGACAGATTATCGGTAGAGAAGGAAGGAATATCCGAGCACTAGAAGCAGCAACTGGAGCTGAGATTGTTGTAGATGATACCCCTGAAGCGATTATCATCTCAAGTTTTGACCCAATCAGAAGAGAGATCTGTAGACTATCTCTCAAGAGACTTGTAGCTGATGGTCGTATCCACCCAGCAAAGATTGAAGAGACTGTCACTAAAGTACAGTCACAACTAGAGGACCAAATAAAGGAAATAGGAGAAAGAACGGTAATTGATCTTGATATTCACGGATTCAACTCTTACTTGATTAAGATGGTCGGTAGGATGAGATTCAGATCTTCGTATGGTCAGAACCTCCTCAAGCACAGTATCGAAACTGCCAACCTCTGTGCAGTGATGGCCGCAGAGCTCGGTATGAGTAGTAAGCAGATCAAAATGGCTAAAAGAGCTGGTCTCTTACACGATATAGGAAAGGTTGCTGATGAAGAGTCAGAGTTACCTCACGCATTACTCGGTATGGAGATGTGCCAAAAACAAAAGGAACATCCAGTAATCTTGAATGCTATCGGTGCTCACCACGACGAGATAGAAATGAACAACATCATCTCACCTATCGTGCAAGCATGTGATGCAATCTCAGGTGCTAGACCTGGAGCCCGTAGAGAAATACTTGAGAGCTATATCAAGAGAATCAATGATCTTGAAGATCTAGCAATGTCTCATGATGGTGTCTCAAAGGCCTATGCAATTCAAGCAGGTAGAGAACTTAGAGTTATCGTAGAAAGTGACAAGGTTACCGACGGATATGCAGACGATCTAGCATTTATGATTTCGCAAAAAATTCAAGACGAAATGCAGTATCCAGGACAAGTAAAAGTTACAGTAATTAGAGAGAAAAGAGCAACCGCTATTGCTAAGTAAACAGAAGGTCTGTTTAAATCAACGATATATTGCTATAAAAAGAGAGGCGTTACATTGTGTTGTAACGCCTCTCTTTTTTCACTCCGATGTGTTTGTTATCTCTGGAGTTCTATAACTATTAATCTATAATTTTCTTACTTCTCGAAAACCATATACCTACCGCTCAATAGCTGTGCCCAATCTCTTTGCTTTTTTCAATGCTTTCATTTTAAGCTTGTTTTCTAGCTTGTAGTATACCAGGTTCATTCTGCCATCTAGTTTGTTAATACTCGCCTTGAAAAATTCCTTGTATGCCGTCAGATTTGTTTCACCCTTTCTATACATATTTCCTAGGTTGGCTGCGAATCCGTCAAAGTACTGTGGAAATGGTGACGGCACTCTTATGTTGTCACTATTGAGAACTCCTAGTTCTCTGACATCCTGCCTTCTGATTAGCATAATGTATGGTTCATCAAGCAACTCTAATGAGTCTCTGACTTCTTTGAGTCGATTATCCATCACTAACTGATATTTACCAAAAGTATAGTCTTCATCAAATGCAGCTTTAGCACTAGCTTCATAGATTTCGCGAAATTCAATCTTATTTTCTCTCTCTTCCATAAGGGCAGCCTTCCGCTCTTTGTTCTCGGTGTTAGCAATGACCTTGTCAAGTGCCACAAGGTTCTTTTCTTGAGATTCAATGACGACTAGGAATGTGCCTTCCTTGGCAGCCTTCATTCCTTCATAAGCAATCGTTCTTGCATTCTGACCAATCAGGACAGAGCTACTACTCACAAAGAGAACAATAAGTGTATATAAGTATCGACTATAACTTAACGATACGTTCGTGGTGTTGATGTCCTTCATAGGTTACCAATATAGTATATATCCCAGAAGGAAACTGAGATAACGGGAGTGTATACCGAGTATTGTCAGGTCGAACATTAGTCACAACATTTCCCTTCGTATCAATGAGGGTAATCGCTTTCATAGATTGTTGACTTACAATTCGCATCTCATCTTGGACCGGATTTGGTCCGATTTCTATCTGATTCTCCTTAGTTGCCGACTCCGCAAAACCACCTAATATGTCAAATGACACATCGTCAATGCAGAAGTATGCTGGTGTATTCATTCCAAACATTCCAACATCGCTACTATTAAGGGTAAAAGTCAAGCTATCTACAAAGTTTTGTGAAAAAACACTAAGGTCCACAAATTCCCAATCATTTTGAATGTAATCTTGACTACTATCATCTGATCTATAGTCTGCTAGAAAATGCTCTGTTGTAGCAACTACATTTCCTTGTACATATCCATCGATTGTCACAGAAAAGAAGTCTGGGTCTGTACCATCTTCTCCACCAAACTTCTTAGCAAAACCATCTCCGTCCCTCATACTTAGGGCTGCATATGTTGAATTAGAAATATAAAGACCTTTAAAGAAGATCGGTTGTGTAGATGTCTCTCTTACTGCTATTGAAGACGGGGTAAATGCATAACAAGTTGCGTAACTTTGGCTTCCCTCATTACCTGAACCCACGATACTACTGTTTTCATTTGTGAAGCCTGGTGTAGTCGTATCCTTATCAGCTGATATAGACCAGCCTGTCCAGAACATATATCCTGCATCATAATTATTGTAAAGCGCTAATCCTTCTGGAGAAATAAATGCAAACCCATTAGCAGCTTGTTCTAGAGGACTCATATCCTCCACACCAAAAGACTCAAAATTGGTTGTTATTTGGCAATTAGCTACAACACTGACTCCTAATAATATTGAAAATAAAAAGTACTTCATTTGTGGTATATTCTATCGGTTATTTATTCAACCTAGAATAAAGATAGTTAAAACTTACTTTAAAGTATCGTCCTGGCATCGGTCTTCTCTCAATCACGACATAAGTCTCATTTAGAATATTGATCGCTTCTATTCCGATTAGCAGCTCTCCTCCACGACCTAATCCAAAGGTATGCCCTAGATATACATCAAACAATGCATACCCATCTACATCATCATTGATGCCTGTATACTGTGTGGTCACACTTGATTGCATTCTTAAGATCGTATTATTCCGTTGGGCTTGCGCCATCAGCCTACTTGAGTAAATAGGTGTATAGATCAGCTGTGCATTTTTAGTTAAGAATGTACTTTCTATTGTTTCGTCAGGACTGCTGTAAATAAGGCTATGATTGTTCTTGATAATCAGGTCAAATGCATCATATCTCTGAGTCCAAGCCAAGTCAAAGAGAATTCCTCTGCTCCAGACTAAAGACACGTTACTAGCTCTAAATAGTCCCCCTAGTTCCTCTGAAGGAGACCATAAAATGAAGTCATTGACCCACCTAGAGAAGACATTTGTCTGCAATCGCAATCTTGTGGAAGGTGTTGACTCGTACTCTATATTTATCTCCCACCCTTTTTCTGGCCCAAGTTCTGGATTGCCTCCCATTGCCCAATAAAGATCATTCATAGATGGTGCTCGCCAGAGTTTTCTGACATTGCCAGTTAGTACTCCATCGCTTGCATTAGTAAATGATTGGCTAAGAAAGCCACTGGTTGAGATTGGTACATCATCTAAGTTGCTACTGATAACTCTTAATAAAAACGTGGTGTTATTTAGAAACTTTTGTCGATTTACTCCTAGTAGTAGTCGCTGTGTTGTCAAGTTATTATCCTCTGCGAATCCACCATTTGACGCTTGATTAATATCTCCTTGATAACCTATTGATAGTTGTAAGTCCTTGTCTTGTCTGAGTCTCAAGATTGACTCATAATATTGACTAGTAAAGGCACCAGCATTCTCAAACAATATTGCATCGTCCACAAATCCAATATCTTGATCAGTATAACCAATTTTAGATACTATTGATAGTCGATCAGTCTGATAGCGATGGATCAGTCCTCCTTTGTGAAATTGATCCGTCTGGCTTTGTTGGCTTGTAGTCTGTACCGTCGTCGGTGGGATATTTCGCCACTGATCTTGCCACCAGTACCATCCCTCTATTGACTGACTATCCGATAGATGATATGTGCCATTGAGATAAATATTTGTTGCAGTATTCTCAGCATTCTCCTGTGTAAACCTAGTATTATCTATTCCGTCTATTTGATAACTATAATTGTTCTTAGCATCTAGCCGTGAGACATTTATTGACAAGTCCAGTCGACTTTTAAGTAGGTTGTAACTCACATAAGACTCTAGATTGCGAAACGATCTGTACACTGAGCCGACCTTTATCATCGGTTTTGATCTTCCGCTATCGGAGATATCTATATTACCTGCGATGCTTCCTGTTGTCGTAATTGCTTCACTTGCTCCTGTCTGTAGAGACAGGGATTGATTAAAAAAGATTGGGATCAATGAAAAATCTGCTTGTCCTATCAACGGATTAGTCACAGGTACTCCATGTATTGTCAATGTCGTGTGGCTCGCTGTACCGCCAAGCAAGCTTGTCGTCACAGATGATCCTGGTCCGTTGGATTTAAGAAAAAGGTCAGATGATAAGAAGAGTACCTCATCAATGGTTTCATCTGGAGATCCCTCTAGATAAGTGTCATTACTGGAAGATGTGATAGGCGTTGAGACAATTTCAATATTCTGTATTAATACAGAATCTAGATCCTGACCACTCAGAATAACTGTAGATAATACAAATAGAATAGGAACGATCCAAGACCACATCTTCATTAAATAAAGGTAATAAAGATTGGTTTGATAAGATGTCTAAGTGATGACAGCCTTGAATTTGGAATTTGGAGTGTTTTACTCAAGAAGACCGATGCGATCAATCACCAACTTAAAATTGCCCGCTTGCCCATCTGCAATTAAGAAGCCAACTTCTTGGATAGACCTTCCATCATACTTTGGAATCTCGAGATGCTGACCTCTGAATATTGGGGTAAACTTATTAAGAGGAATGTCTAGAACTTCCCACTCTCCTGTGGTATCAATACTAAATGTATACTGATGGTAATCTCCTCTCTTTCCTACGATTCGACACTGATATGTCTTACCGTCTCCTTTCACTCGGATTCTCAAGGATCGATACTTGCGAACATCCTCAAGGTTGCAATTGTACCTCAATGAACAGAATCCGCCACCATCAGTAACGACTTTACCTTGAAACACTCCATTACCTTGGCTGTTAACAGTAATCATACTAGTTGACTTGCCACCCATTACACCATCATTGATAATTCGCCACCCTTCAGTTGTAGATGATGAGTCAAACTGAAAAATCACAACTGAAGCCGATACCATTGTGTGAAAAAGTAAATTATTCATACGCTGTTTAGTTTTCTTCTTTAAAAGTTAAACGCGTTGATAATCAGAAGGTTCTGGTTTTGAGCAAATTAAAAAAAGGATCACCTTGAGTAAGGCAATCCTTTTTGTTCAAATTGGTTATCCCGGATAACTCGAAATTAAAAAGCTGATTAAAGCAATACTGGTAACGAGAACAAACCAAAAACGAGCATCCGAGAGAATGGATTCTTCATTCTTTTGAAGCATAATATGAATATGGTTTTGGTTATTAAAGCCCACACCATGAATCTAGCATTCTGAAACATTAGCAGTGAGACGTTCAATCATCCATACTATGCCAATAACGATACCATAAGAATTATCCCACATATGATTTCTATACCAAATCATATGTTATAAATGGGGTAGAAAATTGCATATGATTCTGGTTGCTTTTATAAATGCCTAATTTCAAGCGCTTTATGAATGCTTCAAATCTTGATTCCATCTATGTATAGAAAATCCTTTTCTTAAAATTACCTAATCCATTTAGATAGAAATCTACCCTAGAAATCTAATGTGATTTTTTGGTATTGGACATATCATAAGTGTCTCTGATATACAGACTAACCTAAAATGATATACTTGTTTTAAGGTAAATGCCTGTATCTAGATCTTGTGTGATTCCATACTCGATAGCAAAGAGATAGTTGTTGTAGGCAATGATATCAAGTGCTGGACCAAATCCATAAATGATAGTATTGTTCAGGTCATTAGTGGCAAGATAGGTTGGCTCATTGACATAGGCTATGTCAAGGTTTAATCTTAGGTAGGCAAGGACAGGTATTGTCCTAAATTGACGCGGCATGATTTGAAAGGTATTAAACGTTCGATCAAAAAACTTGAACGTTACATAGTTTTTCACCCCTACATAATCCGGACCATCTAACACAAACAGATCGTATCCAGTGATCACGAAGTCTTTCCATCCCAATCCTCTATTGCGACTATAGGCTTGGCGACTTCTAGAAAGATTGGTCCTAGCCTCCAGCTGTGTAGTCGCAGTGAGTCTATCGCCAAATGGCTGATAATACTTAGCTGAAGCAGTAATAAATGTATTATCAACTTCATTAAGAATAAACGTACCCTCCTTGGAGGCATTGATCATAATCTTAAAGCCTCTCGACGGATAGAGGTTGTAGTCTGTCTTATCAAGTAAGAACTCATACTCTAGCAAAAAGAAACTCAGACTAGTCGAACCTTCAAAGAAGTAATCTGGATTGAGGCTTACCACTGCTTCATCTACTGTGGCTGTATTGTACTCTAGACGAAACGTATGGTCTACATAAGTATTGGGACGATTAATAAATGTTAATCCTGCTCTGAAATTCTTTATCAATACACGTTCATCATTTGCTTCAAAAAACAACGGTTTATTGAATTCCGTCTTGTAACTAACTTCTCTTTGGTCAGAATAAAATACATTAAAACCTAGGCCCCAGTTCTCTCCAACAATGTTGGGTAAGTCATATGTTAACTCAAGCTTTCGCTGGTATCCGGTATGTGCTAGAAATTTGAGTTTGTCTCGGCGTCCAGTGAGATTGTAGTGAGCAAGTCTAGCACCATAGAGTGTCCTGCTTAAGTCTCTATCAAAATCTTGCCACCAAACATTGAAGTTTCGATCCGCCAATTCGAATATTGGTGCTGGGAATAAGTACCAGTTCTCTATGATATCATAAGTAAGGATAATCGAAGTAGAGTCGGTATTATAACTTGACTCTACTGCTATGTCATTGAATAATCCAGAACTTAGCAATTGAAGTCTACTCATCGTCACTGTTTCCGACACATCTGCCAATACAATCTGATCCCCTTGCTTTATGGGATTTTCAAAATTGATGGTCTTGGACAACGTCTTCCTGTTTCCATTGAGAATAATGGTGTCGACTAATACTGTCTGGGCCTCGAGTACTTGGGTGATAGCGACTATCATTAGTAGCCATCCTATTCCATATCGTGGAATCCTAGACATTGAGATATGTCATCAGATGGTCGTATCGATCTTTCAACGTGTCAATGTGATCTGAAGGTGTAAAGCTCGCCACTATATCGTAAGCATACCTTTCAAAGGTCGCAAGTAGGTGGTGGACATCCATCTTATTTACCTTGATCGTAATCCGCAAATGCTCTGCATCCTTCCCGTCAGATAAGAAGCAAAAAATCATTGAAGCATTTTCTGATTCAACTAACTGCGCAATCTCTGACATCGTGTAAGCCGTTCGTCGTGTCTCTAAGACTAAAATTGCACCATTTTCTCTTACTGAAAAACTCGTTGCAAACACTTTGAAGATATCTTCTTGGCTGATGATGCCACGATACTTTCCTTCTTTGTTTAGCACAGGCATCATACTCCAGCCTCTCTCTCCTAGCAATTTGATAATATCAAATATGTGTGTAATCGGAGACACGTGCTCTATCAATCCTTTATGAATGTGCTCACCTAGTAGTGTGTTCTCATCATAGCCCCCGAGTTCAGTCATATTGACGATACCAATGATATCTCCTTCTTCGTCTTCGACTGGCAGTTCGTTGAGCCTATAGATATCTAATTGCTCCATCACTTGGCCTACGGTGTCCGTCACCTTTAAAGGAAATATGCTGTCTGATATAAGTTCTCTTGCGATCATGGGATTATTTGGGTGTTGCTCTATACTAACGTATATGGGATAGTAGGGTTATTGTCTTTAATACAAAAAATTTGTTTTTAACGCTGCGTAACGACAGATTTTGTCCTTCCTATGCAAGTTAATCATACAAATGATACGCCAAAGTGTAAACTTCAAAACATCTATATAGTAGAATCAAAAATCTACGGTTATGGAAATGGTTACAAGTTTTTCTTTCCAGCTCTTTACTCAAGTTCTCTTACTTCTCGGTTGTATCGTCCTAGGAAGATATCTCTCAAAAAAATTCTATCCTAGCAATCTGTATGACCCTTTAAAAATGCGGACACCTGCCTTCTATCTTGGACTTGCCTGGAGTCTGTTGGTAGTGATTTATGCTTTCAACATCACGGCCATAACCGAGAAGTACACTTACGAGGTTGAAGATTTGCCGCCGAGTAATGACTTTGAACTTATCAACAAGCGAGTCATAAACCCTGTGGTTGCCAAAAAAATCAAATACATTCCTCCTGTGATAGACTCTATCCAACTTGTAGATGAGGATCCTATCGATACAATCATCCAGAAAGTGAAACCTATCGTCGAGGTAACTGATGCAATCGGTGATACAATAACCAATGATGCTCTCGTAGCTGATGTTCTCACTCCCTCAACTCTTCCACCACCTTTACCTCCAGAGCCAAAAAGAGAGGAAATCCCCCTGGTAATAGTAGAAGAGATGCCAAGGTTTCCAGCTTGTGAAGCTAAAGATATTTCTAAAAACGAAAAATATAGCTGCTCAAAAAAAGCACTAATGGAGTATGTCTATAAGCACGTTAAGTATCCAGGTATTGCTAGACAAAATAGTATAGAAGGGACAGTTGTTGTTCAGTTTGTAGTGGACAAAGATGGTAGTATTACCAATATAGACATTAAGCGAGATATAGGTGGTGGTTGCGGCCAAGAAGTACATCGCTTGCTTTCTAACATGGAAGAAAATGTAGGTCTTTGGGTTCCAGGAAGGCAACAGGGAAGAAATGTCAAAGTGCTATTTACGCTACCTGTACGGTTTGCTCTGGAATAAGTTATTGAACTTAAGTGCAGTCATATTGATTCATAAGTGGTGATAGACTCTGACGATTGAGTATAGAGATGCTTACATTTGCATGCTAATGCGCAGATTTCACCTAGAATTAATTGTTAGAGACAACCAATGATTGCAGCAATCCAGTTTTTACTTAGTCTTTCTATTTTAGTAGTCCTTCATGAGTTTGGGCATTTTGCTCCAGCTAGGTGGTTTGGTACACGTGTGGAAAAGTTCTACTTGTTCTTCGATCCATACTTCTCTCTTTTCTCTAAGAAGATTGGTGAGACCGAATGGGGCATTGGATGGTTGCCACTTGGTGGATATGTCAAGATCTCGGGTATGATCGATGAAAGTTTTGACAGTGAACAGATGAAAGGAGAACCTCAACCGTGGGAGTTCAGATCAAAGGCGGCATGGCAGCGACTAATCATTATGCTAGGTGGCGTAGTTGTCAATTTTCTTCTAGGGTTCTTCATTTTTGGTATGATCTTCTGGCAATGGGGCAAAACATATACACCCATTGACAATGTAACTGAAGGCATCTACGTAGATAGTATCGGTATGAAACTCGGTCTATTAGATGGAGATAAACTTTATAAAATTGGAGATAATAAGATAGAACGGTTTAGTTCAGGAGCTGTAGTTAGAGGAATCATATTTGACGACATCAAGTCGATCACAGTTATGCGTAACGGATCTCAAGTCGTCCTTCCTGTTGCTGATGATGCAATCAAGATGCTTACGGGTAGTAATAATCAAAAAGCAGAAGTCCTTGGGATGCGGACACTCAGTACTATCCAAGAAATAGAGCCAGAAAGTATTGCAGATAGTCTTGGCCTCAAGCCAGGGGACCAACTCCTCACCGCAAACGGTAAATCAATTAAGTATTTCCATCAGTTTAAAAAAGTCATTCAAGAAAATTACGGAAGAGAGACTACACTTATCTATCTAAGAAATAATCAAGAACAGACAGCGACATTCAACATTGAAAAGGGCGAACCACTAGGGTTCTATGCTATCCTTCCTGAGACCGTGTCCGAAAAATTTGGATTTATAGAGTCAATGGGAATGGGAGTGAGTCATGGAATCAACTTCTTACGCGGCCAAATTGGTGCTTTTGGCAAAATGTTTACTGGCAAAATCAATCCTAATGATAGTCTTGGAAGCTTTATCACAATATATAAGCAATATAGTCCGACATGGGATTGGTTGAAGTTTTGGAATATGACTGCTATGCTGTCTATGATTTTAGGCTTTCTTAATCTATTGCCAATTCCTGCTTTAGATGGAGGTCATGTCATGTTCTTAATCTGGGAAGTTATCACTGGTCGTAAGCCTAGCGACAAAGTTCTTGAATATTCTACTTTTGCAGGATTTATACTTTTAGTGATTTTTATGATCTATGCCCTTGGTCTCGACATCTCTAGATTATTCTAATTTATTTTAAAGATGATAGACAGCAACTACTTTGAACTGTTTGATATTCCTGTCAATCTCAAGATTGATCCAGCACAACTCAAGCGAATATTTTTTACCAAGAGTAGAGAGTTCCACCCGGACTACTTTACCCAGGCTACTGCTGATGAGCAAGATTATGCTCTAGCAATGACGAGCTTGCTCAATCAAGCATATGCAACTCTTGGTGATGCGAAAAAACGCCTTGCCTACTTTCTTGTAGAAAACAAGATAGATATCAAGGGCAATGCACAAGCACTTCCTCAGATGTTCCTTTTCGAAATGATGGATCTCAATGAGACCATAGAGGTGTGCAAGACAGAAGAAGACTTTCAGAAGTTGAGCAAAACAATCAAAGATTTAGAAAAGTCATTTGAAGAAGAAGTCAAACCACTCCTTGAAGCTGATGACCTAAGAATAATCCCAGATGAAGACTTAGAAGCACTCAAGCTCTATCATCTCAAGTCTAAATACCTTGTTCGCCTTAGAGAAACACTTGAACGATCCAAACAAGCAAATGACTAGTGTGGGTCTCTACCATCAAGTAGTAAAGACTCCAATCGGGTTACTCAATATCACTGCTAGTGAAGATGCTATTTGCTCGGTTCAACTCTTAGACAAAGACCGCTTCCGTCATAGCGAAAAGTCATCAAGTTTAACGACTACTGCTTGTGAACAATTGACAAGTTACTTCAAGGGAAATCTTCAAGAATTTGTCCTACCTCTTGCCTTTGAGGGTACTCCTTTTCAACAGCAAGTTTGGCAACAGCTTCTCAATATTCCATATGGAAATACCATCTCATATGGTGAACTCGCAGAAAAGATAGGAAACAAAAACTCAGTCCGTGCAGTAGGTGCCGCAAATGGAAAGAATAAAATTCCAATTATAGTCCCTTGTCATAGAGTCATCGCTGCCAATGGCAAGCTTCAAGGGTTTGCACTTGGTCTAGATGTCAAGCGATACTTGTTAACTCTTGAATATCAGAAACCTGAGGGGATGTTCTTTTGATGTTTGATGTAAACAAGAGATACAATTTCTTATACCTGCAAAAACGGATTCATTCTCCGCTCTTCACCTATTGTTGTACTTGGTCCATGACCCGGATAGATAAGAGTAGCATCATCTAATACCAGCAGTTCTCGCCTTATGCTGTTGAGTAATGTATCCATATCTCCTCCCGGCAAATCAGTCCTGCCAATACTCCCTTGAAACAAGACATCGCCAGCAATGACTTGATTCGACTCGACATGGTGTAGGCATACACTTGCAGGACTATGGCCTGGTGTAAAGAGAATATCCAAAACAGTCTCCCCAAAGGTAACATGCTCTCCAGGTACTAGATACTTGGTGATCTCCGGTGACTGCTCATAGGGTATTTGATAGATTTGACTGGAAACTTGGCCGGCAACCAACACTGGTTTTTCTCCTTTATGTGCTTCTAGTGGTAGTTGGTATTTCTCTGAGACATAGGCATTACCCAATATGTGATCAATATGACAATGCGTGTTGATTAATTTTACGGGTTTCAATCCATTCTGTTCTATATAATTGACAAGCAAAGTTCTTTCCTCAGCATCAAAACATCCTGGATCGATAATGATACATTCTTTAGTTGCATCGCTGAGAATGTATGTGTTTTCACTAAATGGATTGAAGGTAAATGTGTGGACTTTCATATTGTGAAGATAATCAGCCTTCTTTTCAGAGTCTATTCTTATGGATAAATACTTCCGATAGCCTCTTTACTTAACATAGTTGGTATTGACTAACAGGCAGTGCAAATAAACGAAGTATGCAATACTCGCAGATCGCTCAATTATGTTGTCTACCATAAATGCTGAGCCTAATACTAATAAAAATACCCAGACCATTGGATCACTTCGATATTGGATTCCAAAAAAGGGAGCAAAAATTCCAAGTAAAAATAGCATAAGCCCTACAAGCCCAACCCCAGCAGCTGTGAGCAAAAATTGATTGTGTGGCAAGCTTGGTCCATCTTTAATATTCAGTACATTTTGGTATTGCGTTGTCATCTCGTCGCTAACATCACCTGTACCTACTCCGAATATTGGAGCTGATTTCCACAGATTCATACCTGCTTTGTAACTATACATCCTTCCAGCAATACTGAAATTTGAGGCATCTTTTGAGGCTTTGTACTTAGACAAATCATACATCGTATACCCTATCTTTTTCTGTATACTCGGTATAGTCTTTACGGCAAAAATGAAAGATCCACCAGTAACAAACAAAAGCAATAACGCATACCTTCGATATTGCTGTGAATTAATGAGACTAAAACAAATCGCAGTAATTAATCCGATGTACATCGCAATCAAGCCGGTCCTAACTGCTAGAATGTGATTAACTATGAACAAAAAGAGACACAGACCAATAACTGACCACTTAAGCCTCTTCTCATTTGAGATCTGGTAGCGATCATCCAACAATATCACCAATAAGAAGCAAGCCATCAAGCCAATTAGTAACGTGTATTTGATATGATTCAACGGCGTTGGTATAGGTATTCCTTTGCTAAGCTGGTGAGTGTATAGCTCATAGTGTATTCCGTAATCTATCAAAACCGGAATATTGCTAAGCGCAAGTACTGTCGCCATCATTATGAAGATATTGCGTCTGTCGCGAAATGAAAAGGCTTGATAATAAACTAGTGCAATCGGAATGACCAAAAAAGGAACCTTTAATATTCCTATCTTAAACCATTCATCCAGATTTGAGCTATTGAAGAAAGATAACAATGCGATGAAAAACAACAGAGTCAGCCACAACAAGTTCTGCCGAGATCGCTTTATGGATTGCTGGATTGGCAAGGTGCCGCCTACAAATTGACATGTGTACTTACCTTTAGTGGTTTTGGCTATCGAGATTTGAGATACCAACATCAATGCCCACATACAGAGTGAAGGCAGTATTTTAGAATAAATCACACCTATCACCGTAAGAATAGCTAGTGCAAAAAGAATCTGTATATCAATTTTGGTTCTTGGGTTCATATTGTGGCTCAATATCACTATTCAGACTAGAGAGACCTTATTACAAAACGGAAGTTGTCCAAAGTCAATATGCGACAGCCTATATTTCTATTTGATTGAGGTTAATCTTTGTTTATACCTCTTTCGGCAAATGATACTACATTGATGTAATCAAGTAGTACTCCTTTAGTAATAGATGGGAACCTATAACGATTACATTCACTGGGTAAATAAATACTTTTTGCTACTTTTAGCTTCTACAAAATTTAATTTGCTGATTTTAAATAACTCGTAGTATTGTAAGCCTAGGCCTGTTTGTGGAATAGATTATTGCGTTTATAATACTGTTGACTATCAACCTAATACAATATGAAACAAAATAAGGGATTCATCCTACTGATTACTATCGCTGCCTCTCTGGGTGGTTTGCTCTTTGGATACGATACAGGGGTGATTAATGGAACGCAGTTTTTCTTTTCAGAATTTTTCGGCCTTGATGCTGTTGCCAAAGGGTGGGCAGTTTCTTCTGCCTTGATCGGATGTGTTGTCGGAGCGGTCGCTTCTGGTGTACTAAGTTCAGCGATCGGAAGGAAGATGTCATTAATTATCGCAGCAGTGCTTTTTACGATTTCTGCTTTCGGCTCTGGCCTTCCGTCTGTAGATCAGTTTAACTTACTTATATTCTTCCGTGTCCTTGGTGGTCTTGGTATTGGTATCGCTTCAATGAATGCTCCTACCTACATTGCTGAAATAGCTCCTGCTGACAAGAGAGGAACTTTAGTGACATACTACCAACTAGCAATTGTTGTTGGCTTTTTTGTTGTCTTCCTTGCTACCTACTTTATCGGAGAAGGAAGGACTGATGCTGAGAATATTGCACAAGGGTGGAGGTATATGTTCTGGTCAGAGTTGATTCCATGCATTCTATTCCTTGGCTTGATGTTTCTCACTCCCAAGAGCCCGAGGTGGCTTGCACTTAAAGGCAAAAATGATGAAGCAAAGTCAGTCTTGATGAAGATATACGGAGATGAAGCTGTAGTTAATAATGAATTCTCTAGAATTAAGGAGTCTCTTGATGAAGACATAGCTAAACCAAAACTTTCAATATTTTCTAAAGGAGTCTTCACAATCATTGTCATAGGTACAGTGCTTTCTGCACTTCAACAGTTTACTGGTATCAATGCTGTGCTTTACTATGGAGCGGACATATTTGAATCTGCTCTTGGTATGGGTAAGGATCAGGTGTTACAACAACAAATCTTATTAGCAGGAGTCAACCTCTTGTTTACTTTCATCGCAATGTTCACTGTAGATAAGCTAGGTCGTAAACCACTATTGACAATAGGTGGTATCGGGATGTTGCTAGGATTCTTATTGATGGGATGGACACTATATTCCAGTGATTATTCTACAATAAATGCTGCAGGTAATCCTTCTATCAGTTCTACAGAAGGAATTCTGTGTTTGATTGGTGTCTTGACTTTTATTGGATCATTTGCAATGTCAATGGGACCTATCGTTTGGGTAATGCTCTCTGAGATGTTCCCCAATAATATCCGTAGTGTGGCAATGTCTATCGCTGTGGCAGCCCAATGGATTGCGAATGCCTTTGTATCGGGAACATTTCCTTCTGTCGTGGAAAGCCAAGTGAATTCACTTAAACTCGATGGAGGTTTTTGGAATAACTCACTCCCCTACTTTATCTTTTCAGCCTTCATACTCTTTATTATCTTTTTTGTCAGAAAGTACATTCCTGAGACTAAGGGTAAGTCATTAGAGGAGGTTGAAGCGATGTGGGAAGAAAAGTTTAATGTGAAGTTTTAAGGTTGACGGTGATAGACCTTAATATTATGCCGAAAAAAGCAAAGGCTACTAGAAAAGAAATCTAGTAGCCTTTGTTTTTATTACTCTATTTGAGAAAACGTGTTTTCTGATTTACCAAGAATGTTATTCTTCTTTCACATCTAGTGCAATACTCAGCTCTTCCAATTGCTCTTTAGCTATATTACTTGGACTATTAATCATCACATCTCTTCCAGATGTGTTTTTAGGGAAAGCAATAAAGTCTCTGATTGAGCTTTGTCCATTCATCACAGCACAGAGTCTGTCAAAGCCAAATGCTATTCCTCCATGTGGTGGAGCTCCATATTCAAAGGCACCAAGTAGGAATCCAAACTGGTCTTCTGCTTCTTCTTTTGTAAATCCAAGAAGGTCAAAGTTCTTAGATTGTAAATCTCTGTCGTGTATTCTGATCGAACCACCACCGATCTCGCTACCATTAAGGACAAGGTCATAAGCATCTGCTCTTAATGCTTTCATTGTTTCGTGATCACCATTGAGCATTCTTTGGACATCTTCTTTCTTTGGTGATGTGAATGGGTGGTGCATTGCATGGAATCTCTCTGACTCTTCATCCCACTCTAGTAATGGAAAGTCAACTACCCAAAGTGGTTTAAAGTCTCCTTCCTTGATCAGACCAAGTCTATCTGCCATTTCAAGACGCAGGACATTCATTTGTTTTTGTGTCTTTTCTTTTTCTCCTGTCAGGATGAGTACCATATCTCCTGCTTCAGCATTGAAGACATCTGTTTTCCATTCATTGAGCACCTCATCAGAGTAGAATTTTCCAACTGAAGATTTCACTTCATCATTTGCCAGATATTTGATGTTGATTAACCCTTTTGCCCCGACTTGTGGTCGTTGCATCCATTCTGTCAATTTCTTAATGTCCTTATTTGAATATTGGTCCGCTGCGCCTTTGGCTACGATTGCTACAGTGTACTCACTATCATCTAAGACCTTGAAGTCAAACCCCTTGACACGATCTGAAATATCAACAAATGACATATCAAATCTCAAGTCTGGCTTATCACTTCCATACTTCTCCATCGCATCATCGTAAGACATTCTAGGGAAGTCATCAAGTTCTATGCCTTTCAAAGCTTTGAATACGTGCTTAGTCAATCCTTCAAATGTATTGAGGATGTCCTCTTGCGTAACGAATGACATTTCACAGTCAATCTGTGTAAACTCTGGCTGACGATCAGCTCTTAAGTCTTCATCTCTAAAGCACTTAACTATCTGAAAGTACTTGTCCATTCCTGCCACCATCAATATCTGCTTGAAAGTCTGTGGTGATTGTGGTAGTGCATAAAATTCTCCTGGATTCATCCGACTCGGGACAACAAAATCTCTTGCGCCTTCTGGTGTACTTTTGATTAGAACTGGTGTCTCTACTTCAATAAAACCTAGGTCAGAAAGATAACTTCGTGTTTGTATCGCCAATTGACTTCTAAATACTAGATTCTGCTGAACATTTGATCTCCGGATATCTAGGTATCTGTACTTCATTCTAATTTCGTCACCTCCATCTGTCTCTTCTTCGATAATAAATGGTGGTACTTGAGAAGCATTTAGGATATCTAGCGATGTCACAATAATTTCGATGTCTCCTGTAGGACGATTTGGGTTTTTGCTGGATCTTTCATTCACCGTTCCTGTAACTCTGATAACGAACTCTCTTCCTAGTTTTCTAGCCTGCTCACAGAGTTCTGGCTTATCATCCATATTGAATACTAGTTGGGTAATTCCATATCTGTCGCGCAGGTCTACAAATGTTAATCCCCCGAGGTCTCTACCAATCTGTACCCATCCACTCAGAGTAACCTCTTTACCTAAGTGGTCCATTCTAAGCTCTCCACAATTATGACTTCTATACATGACGTTTTGTTTTGCCACAAAGGTAAGAATTGCTTATTAATCATATAACGATATTTCTTCATTCGTAACTTCCCTTGATTTATACCATAAATCGATCGATATTGAAATTAAATTCGCGGTTTAGGCGTTTTACCGTCTTGTAGAGCACTATCTATTATCATTATGCTAAAAATATCTCCAGGTGGGTAAGAGTAGTTACGATTTATTGATACAGAGATTAGATCAGTTTATTAGAAAATTCTATCTGAATAAGCTTATTCGAGGTTTACTTTACTCAGTAGGACTCATCATCGCGGCATTTCTGGTTATCAATATTTTGGAGCATTACTTCTACTTTGAAAAGGGTATCCGTAAGGTGATGTTCTTTGGATTTATTCTTAGTTCTGCAGTAGCTTTATTCTTTTGGGTAATCAATCCTTTGATGAAGTACTTTTCTCTAGGAAGAACAATAACCCACGAACAAGCGGCTAATATCATTGGTGATCACTTCGCAGATGTCAAGGATAAGTTGCTTAACATCTTACAACTTAAAAGTCAGTCCGGCTCTAGCCAAATTAATTCGGAACTCATAGATGCAAGTATCAATCAAAAAACTGATGGGCTCAAACTTGTGCCATTCAAGTCAGCAATTGATCTCAGTTACAACAAAAAGTATGCAAAGTATGCACTCCCACCCTTTTTGATTTTTCTTGCTCTGATTTTCGGAGCACCATCACTTTTGAAAGACAGTACACACAGACTTATCAACAATGACAGAGAGTTTGAAAGAGCAGCACCTTTTCACTTCAAACTAGAAAACGATAATATCGAAGTACTTAGATCTGAAGATGTGACAATCACAGTTAGGGTTGAGGGAAGCACTCTACCTGATCAAGTATTTATTGACCTAAAGGACTTTCAGTATGAACTGAAAATGCTTGACCGTGATCTATACACCTATACTTTTAAAAATGTTCAAAAAGATACCAAGTTTAAGGTATACTCTGGACCATACTACTCTACCGAAAAGTCAATCAAAGTATTACCTAAACCAAGTATTGATCAATTCGCATTAACATTAGATTATCCTGGTTATACAGGACGTAAAGATGAAACTTTGAACAACATTGGTGATGCTTTTGTCCCACAAGGAACAAGAATCAAGTGGACATACCAGACAGAAGATACAGACGAAGTCTCAATATGGTTTAACAATGCTAAAAAAGTAGCCGAATTTAAGCAGAGCCGCAAAAATACATTTAGCCACACTAAGACAATGATGTCTAGTGATCTCTACACGGTCTATATAAACAATGCTTATCTCACAACACCAGATTCATCAGTATACAATATCAATGTTGCTCCTGACAATCACCCGAGTATCTCTGTTGAAGCATTTGCCGACAGCATAAATACAGAAGAAGTCAAGTATTTTATTGGCAATGCGTCAGATGACTATGGATTGACAAACCTAACATTCAATTATACAGTTACTGATCAAGCAGGCCGCAATAAAACTAATAACCGTATCCCAATCCCTAAGGCACCCTCTAATGAGTGGACATACGACTACGTGATGGACCTAAGGGAATATAATCTAGATGCTGGTGATCAGATCACATACTTCTTCGAAGTGCAGGATAATGATGGTATCAATGGAAGTAAGTCGTCTAAGACTCAAGTTATGACATTCGCTAAACCAACAATTGAAGAGTTAGAAGAAGAAGAAGACCTCAATGAAGAGCAAGTCAAAGACAAAGTAGAAGAAGCGATCAAAGAGTCTAAGAAACTCAAGGAAGAAATCCGTAAAATGAGAGAAAAGCTCTTAGAGAAAAAAGAGCTTAGCTGGCAAGAGCAAAAGGAACTTGAAAAGCTACTGGAGAAGCAAAAAGAAATACAAGAGAAACTCAAAGAAGCGCAAGAAGCCTTCCAAGAGAACCTAGAAAAGCAAGAGGAGTTCAACAAGCCTGATGAAGAGACTCAGCAGAAGCAGGAAAAGATTGAAGAAATGTTCGAGGAGGTAATAGATGAAGAGATGCAGACATTAATGGAGCAGATCCAGGAACTTATGCAAGAGCTCAATAAGGATGAAATGATGGAGCAACTCGAAGAGTTTGAGATGCAAGAAGAGATGCAAGAGATGGAAATGGAGCGACTTGAAGAGATGTTCAAGCAGTTAGAATTTGAGAAGGAGATGAACGAAATGATGGAAAAGCTCGAAGAACTTGCTGAAAAACAAGAAGAACTTGCTGAAGAAACAGAACAAAAGAAGAAAACAAACGAAGAATTAAAGAAGGAGCAAGAGAAAATTAATGAAGAGTTTGAAAAGCTCAAAGAAGAAATGGAAAAACTTGCTGAAGAGAATGAAGAACTAGAGTTCCCTAAGCCACTGGATAAGGAAGAAATAGAAGAAAACTCTGAAGATGTACAAGAGCAGCTTGATGACTCTCAAGAAAAACTAGAGCAAAAAGAAAACTCGGGAGCTAGTAAAAGTCAGAAAAAAGCTGCTGGAGAAATGAAGAAGATGGCAGGAAATTTGCAATCTCAAATGGAGAGTGGTGAAGAGGAGGCTTTTGAAGAAGACTTAAAGGCATTAAGGCAACTGTTAGAAAATTTGGTGACGCTTTCATATGATGAAGAAACCCTCATAAGTGATATTCAAACAAGTGTGACGAATACGCCAAGATATGTAGAGTTAATACAAGATCAGTTCAAGCTGAAAGAGGATTTTGAATTAATAAGTGATAGTTTATATGCCCTCAGTAAGAGAGTAGATAAGATAGAAAGCTTTGTAACAGAAAAGCTTGTGGAAACTGAGCGAAGAATGGAAAAGTCCATCGATGACCTAGAAGCAAGAAAGAAACAGGAGGCAAGTGTAAGTCAAAGAAGAGTAATGACTAATCTTAATGACCTTGCATTAATGCTCGCAGAGTCGATGGACCAGATGCAACAGCAGATGGGTATGTCTATGCCTGGTAATCAGCAATGTAACAAACCCGGTGGTCAAGGACAAGGAAAACCAGGAGCTAAACCATCTGATAAGATATCCGAAGGGCAACAATCCTTAGGAGAAGGCTTAAAAGATATGATGAGCAAACAAGGTAAGTCTGGCAAAGATGGTAACTCTGCTAAGGACTTTGCCGAAGCCGCAGCTAAACAAGCTGCTCTCCGTAAAGCACTAGAAGATGCTAGAAAAGAGCTTCAAGAACAAGGTGAAGGCGGACAAGGTCTACAGGAAATCATCGATCTGATGAACAAAATAGAAGAAGATCTTGTAAATAAGAGACTAAATAATGACTTGCTGAAAAGACAGCAGGATATAGAAACAAGGCTTCTACAAGCAGATAAGGCCGATAGAAAAAGAGAAAAGGATAATAAAAGGAAGGGAGAAACAGCAGATCAAATAATCAGAGAGCTACCACCCAACCTAAAAGAATATCTCAAGGAGAAGGAGTCAGAAGTAGAACTCTTCAAGCAAGTATCACCAGATGTCTATCCTCTATATCAGAAGATGATAGAAGGTTACTACAATGCACTGAAGGGGAAAGGGGAGTAAGATTAAACAACTAAAAACACTAAAACAAGTGTCTGTCCATACATTGAAAATCACATCATGCAAGTCACAGATCACAAAGCTTGAAAGCTATGTGTCTCAAATCAAGCAACAGTTTGACATCAATGAAGAACAGTACCCTGATATTCTTATCAGTGTAACTGAAGCCGTGAATAATGCAATCATACACGGCAACAGAAACAATACAGAAAAATGTGTTGACATTCTCTGCAACTGCAATGATGGTATCTTGACATTTAAAATCAGTGATGAAGGTTCTGGATTCAATCCGAACCAAATCAAAGACCCATTAGCTGAAGAAAATCTAGAGCAAGAAGGCGGCAGAGGGGTGTTCATTATGAATACTCTTTGTGACGGCGTCAAATATCACGACAAAGGCAGTACAGTAGAGATGACATTCAAGATTTCTTAGAGTGTCTAGAATAATAAATTTCCACAGCGAGGGTATCGACTACTCTCCTACTCTACCTCACTTACATAAATGGCTCGCCTTATTGCTCACTGACAATGGCAATCGTTCCACGTGGAACATCAATTACATATTCTGTGATGATACAAGTCTTCATAAAATTAATGTAGAGTATCTCAATCACGATACCTACACTGACATTATCACATTTCCTCTTGAGGTAACCTCTCAACATATAGAAGCTGACATATTCATAAGTGTCGATAGAGTTAAAGAGAATGCAGCTCAATTTGAAGTTGACTTTAAAAAAGAACTACTTCGTGTGATGGCACATGGTATCTTACACCTAATTGGCTACTCAGACAAATCAGATGAAGAAAAATCTACGATGAGAGTTGCAGAAGATCTGGCCATTAATACATACTACACAATATAAAAAATACAACCAACCTATGTTCCACGTGGAACAACAGCTCCCATTTTTTGCCATTTGCTAGAAACTCTTACCACAACAATTGTGATAGTGGAGCAACTAAAGAGGTTTCACGTGGAACAGTTATTCATATGTCAAAATTTTAGATGTGTTCTCAAAGCATATGTTATCTTTGCTTGCTAGTATGGAATCGTCAAAGATTAAGATATCAATAGTAACAGCAGCATATAATAGTGCGGCTACTATAACTGATACGTTCACCTCAGTAGCTGAACAGTCATATCAGAATGTGGAACACATACTCATAGACGGTAACTCATCGGATGAGACATTATCTTTAGCAAGATCAGATGGCAAACACCTAGCTAAAGTAATATCAGAACCCGACAAAGGAATCTATGATGCAATGAATAAAGGTATCGCTGAAACATCAGGTGATATAGTTGGTATTCTTAACTCGGATGATTTTTATGCCAACAACGATGTCTTATCGAAGGTAGCTGACGCTTTTAAAGATCCATCGGTTGATTGCGTATACGGCGATTTGTACTATGTTGACCCTGTCGATACTTCGGTCATCAAACGTAATTGGGTGTCTGGAGAATATAAGAGAGCTTCTTTCCTATATGGTTGGATGCCGCCTCACCCAACATTTTTTGTAAAGAAGAAACATTATGATGCACTAGGCACATACACTCTTGATCTTCGTAGTGCAGCAGATTATGAACTGATGTTACGGTTTCTATACAAGCACAAACTTAAAGCTAAGTACATACCTAGCGTGCTTGTACATATGCGTGACGGTGGTTTCAGTAATTCAAGCTTATCACACAGATGGAAGGCTAATAGAGAAGACCGAAGAGCATGGGCGATGAATGATCTCAACCCTAGGTTCTATACTATACCAATGAAACCCTTGCGAAAACTCAAACAATTCAAACTTTCCTAACTTTATCGTCGTAAATCGTCAACTCTCTATGGCTAAAAAAGCTCTTATAACTGGTGTAACAGGACAAGATGGTGCTTATCTATCAGAACTCCTACTTGAAAAAGGCTACGAAGTTCATGGCATCAAGCGAAGATCTTCTCTTTTCAATACAGGAAGAATCGATCATCTTTACGAAGATCCACACGTCACTAATAGGAGATACATTCTGCACTATGGTGACTTAACCGACTCTACTAATATCATACGTATTATTCAAAATGTACAGCCTGACGAGATATACAATTTAGCAGCAATGTCTCATGTCGCTGTTAGTTTTCAGTCCCCAGAATATACAGCTGATGTAGATGGGGTAGGGACACTTAGAATTCTAGAAGCTGTTAGATTGCTAGGTCTTACTGATAAAGTCAAAATATATCAAGCTTCAACTTCTGAACTATACGGTCTAGTGCAAGAGGTTCCTCAGTCTGAAAAGACTCCTTTTTATCCTCGGTCTCCTTATGGAGTAGCTAAGCTCTATGCATATTGGATTACAGTAAATTATCGTGAAGCGTATAATATGTTTGCCTGTAACGGCATCTTGTTTAACCACGAAAGTCCTTTGAGAGGTGAAACCTTTGTAACACGTAAGATTACTAGAGCTGTTGCGAAAATCAGCCTTGGTTTACAAGAGAAGCTATACCTAGGGAACCTAGATGCCAAACGAGATTGGGGACACGCGAAGGATTATGTTGAAGTAATGTGGAAGATTCTCCAGTATGACAATCCTGAAGATTGGGTAATTGCTACAGGACGTACTACTACAGTTAGAGATTTCGTGAAGATGTCGTTTCAGCATCTAGGCATCTCAGTTGAGTTCGAAGGAGCAGGAACTCAAGAGATAGGCAAAATTGCACATTGTAAGAACCCTGACCATCAACTACCTGAAGGAACAGTTGTCGTCTCTGTTGACCCGAATTACTATAGACCGACAGAGGTCGATCTTTTAATCGGTGATGCAACTAAGGCTAAGACGTTACTTGATTGGGAACCTAAGTACCAATTGGAAGAACTATGCGCAGAAATGGTTGACCATGATCTTGACTTATTCAAAAGGGATCAGCTATTGAAAAAAGCTGGGTTTACAATCAAAAACGAGTTCGAGTAAGTCTATGAACACAGAAGCATCAGTATATATTGCAGGACACAATGGTATGGTCGGTTCAGCAATTCACAGAAATCTAAAGGCAAGAGGTTTCAAGCATTTCATTACAAAGAGCTCGAACGAACTAGATTTGAGAAACCAAGCTGCAGTTAATGCCTTCTTTGATACAGAGAAACCTGACTATGTTTTTTTAGCTGCCGCTAGAGTAGGGGGTATTCACGCTAACAACACACTCCGTGCTGACTTCATCTATGATAACATTATGATCCAGTCAAATGTCATCCATGCAGCACATACTTCAGATGTTACAAAACTTCTATTCTTAGGATCATCATGCATCTACCCTAAGTTCGCCGCTCAACCAATGAGTGAAGCTGCTCTTCTTACTGGAGAACTAGAACCCACAAATGAACCATATGCCATTGCTAAAATAGCTGGTGTCAAAATGTGCGATGCATATCGATCGCAGCACGGCAGAGATTTCATATCAGTGATGCCAACTAATCTATATGGGCCAAATGATAATTATGATCTCGATAACTCTCATGTGCTACCTGCACTACTACGTAAGTTTCATACAGCTAGAAAGAACAATGATCCAGAAGTTGTCATGTGGGGAACCGGTTCTCCCAAAAGAGAATTCATGCATGTAGACGATCTTGCTGAGGCTTGTATCTATCTAATGGACAACTATAGTGATGCCGGTGTTGTTAATATCGGGACAGGTGAAGAGATTTCAATCTATGAACTTGCACAAAAAATATCACATATAACTGATTATCAAGGAGTTATAACTAAAGATTTGAGTAAACCAGATGGTACACCGCGTAAACTTATGGACGTATCACTACTACATAACTTAGGGTTTAAACACAAAATCTCCCTTGATGTCGGCATAAATTCAGTCTACAAGTCTTTGAAAGACAAGCCTTGGTACTAATTTTATAACTTTGGACCGCATCCGTATTTTTTAAACGATATACACTCTATGTACTACTTTAGGTATCTCCTCATTATTGGCTTTTGCGTAAGCACTGCAATTACACAAGCCCAACAGGAAAACACAAACACGAATAAATTCAGGCAGCTAGGTCAAGAGTTACCAACTCCGAACAGCTATAGAACAGCCTCTGGTGCTCCAGGACATGAATACTGGCAACAAAAGGTTGACTATATAATGGAAGTGGAAATTGATGATGACAAGCAAACGCTTACGGGATCAGAAACTATCACATATACAAATAACTCCCCGGATAGACTTGACTATCTCTGGTTACAACTTGATCAGAATATGCGGGCAAAAGATTCAGATACCTATAAGGTTTCTACATCTACGTTAGGAGATGAGGTATCAACTCGGTCTTTAGATAAATTGGAACCCACTTTTGATGGAGGCTTCAAAATTCAGAAAGTAGTAGATGTCGATGGTAACACACTTAACCACGTCATCAATAAAACAATGATGAGAATTGATCCTCCAGAAAGTCTGCAACCTGGAGATACATTTACATTCTCAATTGACTGGTACTACAACATCAATGATCGGATGCAGATTGGAGGACGATCAGGTTATGAATACTTTGAAGAAAATGAAAACTATCTATACACAATTGCTCAATTCTTCCCCCGTCTATGTAAGTACAATGATATCTATGGGTGGCAGAATAAACAATTCTTAGGAAGAGGAGAGTTTACCCTAGAATTTGGCGATTATGAAGTAGCTATTACTGTGCCAAGTGATCACCTTGTGGCATCAACAGGAACGTTACAGAATCCTGATGACGTGTTAACTGCAGATCAAAAATCTAGACTTGCTGATGCTAGAGAATCTTTCGTTGATCCCGTTATCATCGTTACGCAAGATGAAGCTGAAAGAGCAGAAAAGAAAAAATCTAAGACTAAGAAAACATGGGTATTCCAAGCAGATAATGTTAGAGACTTTGCTTTTGCTTCCTCTAGAAAATTCATCTGGGATGCTATGGCTGTTGAGCAATCTGATGGAAGTATTGTGATGGCGATGTCTATGTACCCAAAAGAAGGAAATCCCCTATGGGAAAGATATAGCACTAAAGCGGTTGCCCATACATTGAAGTGGTACTCACACTACACATTTGATTATCCTTATCCAGTAGCGTGGTCTATCAATGCTAAGCGTATAGGTATGGAGTATCCGATGATCTGCTTCAACTATGGTAGAGTTGAGGATGATGGTACCTATAGTATGCGAACGAAATACGGAATGATCTCGGTCATCATTCACGAAGTAGGACATAATTACTTCCCTATGATTGTCAACTCTGATGAGCGACAATGGACATGGATGGATGAGGGCCTCAATACTTTCTGCCAGTATCTTGCCGAACAACAATGGTCAAGAAATTATCCTTCGAGAAGAGGTCAAGCTCACAAGATTGTTGACTATATGAAAGGTAACAAAGACTTTATCTCACCTATTATGACTAACTCTGAGTCAATCCATCAATTTGGCAACAATGCATATGGCAAACCAGCAACAGCACTTAATATTCTACGAGAGTCTGTGATGGGCAGAGAACTATTTGACTACGCATTCAAGACTTATTCACAGAGATGGATGTTCAAGTATCCTTCACCTAGTGATTTCTTTAGAACGATGGAGGATGCATCTGCAGTAGATCTAGATTGGTTCTGGAGAGGGTGGTTCTATACAACGGATCATTCAGATATCGCTATTACTAATGTGACACATTCTACAGCAAGCACTTTTGATCCTACTGTAGAAAAAGATCTTGTCAATGCAGAAGATAGAATTGATATCACGACACTGAGAAATCAAACAGAGATAAAAGAAACGTATGAAGACCAAGATAAAAACTTGATAGACTTCTACTCGACGTACGATCCAAAGAAAGTATATGACTTCGAAAAGGAGGCTTATAAAGAAAAGCAGAAAAAACTAACTGACGCAGAAAAGCAAGCAATCAGTGAAAAGAAGAATTACTACCAGATAGACTTTGAAAATGTCGGGGGGTTAGTGATGCCAATCTTCTTAGAGTTCAGTTATGAAAATGGATCTACAGAAATCATCAGAATACCAGCAGAAATCTGGAAGACTGATAATGAAAAAGTATCAAAAGTCTTTACTACTGACTCGCCTGTGAAAAGTATCGTACTAGACCCATACTTAGAAACAGCAGATACCGATCGTAGTAACAACTACTTTCCTCCAAAGTCAGAAATGAGCAGATTTGAAATTTACGAAAGTAAGCAGAGACCTAGTAAAAACTTGATGCAGAAAGCAGGAGCTAAAAACTAAGCACTTTCCAGATTTACTCTATTTAAGAAAGTATCTAAGATATCATTGAATGCTTCAGGCTTCTCCATCATCGGAGCATGTCCGCATTCTGGTATGAAGTGTAATTCGCTATTCTGTATTTTCTCATCGAACTTCTCTGCAACAAAAGGAGGTGTGATTGTATCGTCAGCTCCCCAAACGAGTAGGGTAGGACAAGTTACATTCGGTAATCTATCTTCAACATTGTGTCTTATCGCCGTCTTAGCAGTAATCACTAATCGAATAGCCTTCTCCTTATTGTTGACAATTTCATAGATTTCATCTACCATCTCCTTAGTCACTATCTTGTCTGGATCATAGAAAGTCAACCGAGTTTTAGTATCTATATATTCATAGTCTCCTCGACGAGGAAAGGTATTACCCATCGTGTTTTCAAATAGTCCACTACTTCCTGTCAAAGTCATACTTCTATACAGCTCAGGATTTCTAAATACAACCAACTGGGAAAGATGGCCACCAAGGCTGTTACCCAACACATTAATGTTTTGGTAGCCTTTCATCTTCACAAAACCTTCAACATAGTCTAGTAGGCCACCAAGACCTGTCTTTTTGAGAGGAAGATCAAATATCGGTAAGATAGGAAGTACCACATTGAACCGATCTTTGAACCGATTAATAAGAGATGTGAAGTTACTGAGTGAACCCATTAAGCCATGGAGTAATAATAAGACTTCACCATCACCCTTTGACTCGTAGTACTGATATCCTTCTTCTGTTACTATATTCATCTTAATTCTTGTACTTCATTTTTAACGAAAGTAAGTGTGCAAAAGTACAAATCAAATTGCTTCTGAAGTACGTTGAGTTTCTCCACGTCTTATCACAAATAAAACACCAACGAAAGCACCTACTAACAATAAAGCGATCGCTTGATGCAAAACACCTAATCCTAGTGGTATACTCCCCTTACAACTCACTACAGTGAGAATGCCAACTAGAACTTGTAGGCCAATTAACATTGTAAAAATTTTATACCAATAAGATACACCTGCAACTGTCTTATTTTGTTTTTTCCAACCTACAAATACTAAAATTGCTAGTCCGTAAGCGGTTAAGCGGTGAATAAATTGTATAAGTGCCGGTGCAAAGCTGCTTCTTTCATAATATTCAAGATTATCTATTGTCCAGTTACTACCTTCCGTCAATACGTCAGGAACAATTGCTCCTCCCATATCAGGCCATGTAGGAAAAACTAACCCTGCTCGCATTCCACTCATTATCCCCCCAAACACAACTTGAATAGCAAAGACAACTCCTAGAAAAATAAAAAAAGAAGGAATTTTTTCAAAGGCCTTTTCTGACGATCCGCTATAAGCAAATAGAGTCGCTCTTACAAGAAAGGCAAATGTTACAAATGCAATAGAAAGATGAATTGATAACTTATATGCATTGACCCATGGTCTATCAATCAAACCACTTGCGACCATTATCCACCCAAAAACTGCAGCTAACCCTGCAAATCCTATAACAGGATATAACTTCCGCCATAGCTTACTATCTAAAGACTTGTTAAGAGTAAACAAAATAGCAGGTATTAAAAAGATGAAACCCATCATCCGTGCCCAGAGGCGATGAAAGTATTCCCAGAAATAGATAAACTTAAAATCGGACATTGACATACCATCATTAAGCTTATCATATTGTGGAGTAGCTTTATACTTATCAAACTCTATACCCCAAGATTCTGGATTCATAGGAGGAAAGGTGCCAAACACAATATCCCACTCAGTAATACTCAGACCAGAACCTGTAATTCGCGTAATACCTCCAATCACTACTTGAAAGAAGAGAAGAACACAACCTACGATTAACCAATACCGAACTGCTTTTGAATACATAATCTTAAAACTGATGTGAAAGTATTAAGTTTTTGCAAATCAACAGTTTTGAGTTATCCACCAGCTATGTATTAATATTATTGACCTCTTTTTTAAAAAAGAAATACATTACTTATTATTACTTGCTGTTAGAATGTGGATAAATCTAGAATCACAAGTAATCAAGAGATTATTCACAACAGAGTAGTAGTATATTTAGGTAAAGTAAAAGGTTATTCACAGTAGTGGAATATGCTGATTGTGAATAACAGGATGTGCAAAGAGATGCGCAAAACACTTGATCAAATGTGAGGATAAACACATAGAAAAATTCACATATGTATTACGATCTGATAATAATAATACCATTGTGAATATCTCTTTCTTTACACGACTTATACACAGGATATATTGTGATACAAAAATGTCTATTTGCCAGACAAGAATAAAATATAATTAAGGATGACATACGCTGAAGCATTAGGCAACTATGAGAAGATTATAGAACGCCACCCATCAATAGAACGCAAAGGAAAAACAATGCCATACACTTCTATCAATGGACATATGTCTTCATTCTTGAGCAAGGAAGGGAAGATGGGGTTGAGATTATCTTCTAAAAATCTAGAAGATTTTATAGAGCAACACCAAGGAAAGGTGATGGAACAACACGGACGAATAATGAAAGAGTATGTAGAAGTACCAGAGAAAATAATAGACCAGATAGAGGAGATGAGTCAGTATTTTCAGAAGAGTATAGACTATGTCTCTAGTCTTAAACCAAAAACTACAAAGCAGAAAAAGTAAGAGAGCAAGCTTGTTAAGCAAAGAACCTCATAAAACAACACCTTTCCTCAAATGAATGAAGAAAGGTGTTTTGGTTTAAGTGGGCGATGAGAGACTCGAACTCCCGACCCCCTGGGTGTAAACCAGGTGCTCTGAACCAACTGAGCTAATCACCCTAAAGCGGTCGCAAAGATATACCTATTTTTTTATTTTCTAGATATCTAGACAAAAAATCTACACTGTCTTCTGACATGGGAGATTTACCCTTGTTTTGGTAGTATAAATAACTTCTCTTACTAATAGTTAAGAACATTACAGCATTATATTTATTACCATCAAGGAAAAATAAAAAACCCCGGCCTACGGCCGAGGTTCTGTAATAATTTGAGCTGCGATCTGCTTAACCTTGTCAGACTAGCTTTTCAACAAAGACTCTTATCCTTCTTGTAAGAACTCTACACTTTTTGAGATAAAATCACTCATCTCCTCTCCGGTTAACATTTTTTGATTAAGCTTAGCGAGCATATAGAGATACTTTGTGAAGTCTGTCTTCTTTTCAGCACTTCGCATCTTGAGTAACTTCTGAGCGATGAGAGGGTGATTGCTGTTGACTACTACATTGTGACTATCAGGAAGCATACTCATATCCATTCCTTGCATTGCATTCATCTCCTTCATTCTTCTCATAAATTCTGGCTTAGTAATCAAGACAGGATGATCGGTAGGGGATAATGGTCTTAAGTCTATCTGTGTGTTTTCTCCAAGTGTTTCAGTGAACAGAGTTTTGACCTTTTCTTGTTCCTTTTCACTTAATATTGACTCCTTTTCTTCATCTTTTTGCACAAGCTTATCTACTGTATCAGAGTCTACTCTTACAAAAGTCATCTCTCCTCCTTTCTGCTCCAAATTTTGCATAAAGTGATTGTCAATCATATGATCTAGCAAGCAGACCTTGTATCCATAGTCTATTGCAGATTTGATGTAAGTGTGTTGCTCATCCTTGTTATTAGCATAGATCGCGATGACTTTGTCGTGCTTATCTGTTTGGTTGTCTTTGATTGCTTCTTTATACTCATCTATCGTGAAGAATTTCTCTTCCGTGTCTTTTACCAATGCAGACTTGAATACTCTATCGTGAAACTTCTCTTCTGAGAGCATACCATACTTGACAAAGACACCGATATCATCCCATTTATCCTCATAAGACTCTCTATCTTTTTTGAACAAGTCATTGAGTTTGTCTCCAACCTTCTTAGTGATATAGTTGGTGATCTTCTTCACATTACTATCCGCTTGAAGATAACTTCTAGATACGTTGAGGGGAATGTCGGGTGAATCAATGACACCGTGAAGCAACATCAAGAATTCTGGTACAATTTCTTTCACATTGTCCGTCACATAGACTTGATTACTATAGAGTTGGATCTTGTTCTTCTGTACTTCTAGTGTATTATTGAGTTTAGGGAAGTAAAGAACACCCGTCAGATCAAATGGATAATCAATATTCAAGTGGATCCAAAATAGTGGATCAGGAGCATATGGGTAAAGTTCTTTATAGAAAGCTCTGTAATCGTCATCCGTCAGATCGGCCGGCTTCTTCTTCCATAGCGGATTAGGATTGTTGACGATGTTTTCGACTTCTATTTCTTTTCTCTCTTTGTCGTCTCCTTCGCCTTCATACTCATACTCAGTCTTCGTACCGAATAAGATTTCAATCGGTAAAAACTTACAATACTTATCTAGTAATGTCTGGATACGAGCTTGATCAAGATACTCTGTACTATCATCAGAGATATGTAGGATGATATCAGTTCCTCTACTTTCTTTTTCGATAAGCTCTAGGTCATATTCCGGGCTACCGTCACAAGACCATTGAACAGCTTTTTCACCATTACGATATGACTTTGTCTGAACGACAACAGTATCAGCCACCATAAATGCTGAGTAGAAACCAAGACCAAAGTGCCCTATGACACTTGCATCATCTTTATACTTATCTAAAAATTCTTGGGCGGAAGAGAACGCAACCTGATTAAGATATTTTTGCACCTCTTCTTCATTCATCCCGATTCCCTTATCTCTAATCGTCAATGTCTTAGCATCTGCATCTAAGAGGATTTCGATTTTCACATCACCAAGATCACCTTTTGCCTCTCCTTTGGTGTGGAGTGTCTTTAGCTTCTGAGTAGCATCAGTTGCATTTGCTACGAGCTCTCTGAGAAATATTTCTTGATCCGAGTAGAGAAATTGCTTGATAATCGGAAAGATGTTTTCCGTTTGTACGGATATTTTACCTTTTGCCATTTGTGGTTGTTATTGAGTGTTATTACAGTTTATGTCTATTGCCATAAGGGCAAATGTCTTATAGGTTTCTATTCTCCAAAGTCTGTACCATATACCTTAAGTCTGACAAAATGGCTAAATGCTATTGCGGGAGCAGCGGATGTATGTAATAATGACAAGTTTCGTAGATGCCTTAGTTTAATCAAGTTGTGAGCAGGAGATTTTGAATCTTGTAGCATTTGGAATGTGGTGATATTCGAAGTTCTACCCCCTAAGAGTGGTGCCAGACAACTAAAGAGTTCCCTAGTTCATATTGTGGAGATTGAGTTATGTGCACCAAACAAAAATCACAAAAAGAAAGATTATTTGCACTAATCAATAGTAGAGGACATTTTAAGTAAAGAACAAATGATAAATTTATGCTTCACAGACGGAAGATTGTGTTCCAATTACTATAACACTAATTAACGACAATGATAAAAACACTATTAACAAACCTCACGTACCTACTAATCATTATGATGCTAGGTGCTACTACTTTAAATGCTCAATGGACACCAGTAGCGTCTCCACCAGCAGACTTTATCACAGACCATACGTATGGTTTTGCACTAGACGGGAAAGGCTACCTTGTAACAGGCACAGATCAAAACGGAATTATTCGAGATGACTTCTATGAATATGATCCTGTAACTGATCAATTTACACAGTTGGATGATTTTCCAGGAGGAGCAAGAGGATTTGCTATTGGTGATACTTGGAATGGTAAGGCATATTTCGGATTTGGCAATGGTGTTAGTGGACGATTAGGAGATCTTTGGGAATTTGACCCTACTACAAAGTCTTGGACTGAGCTAGCTAGCTGCCCTTGTGCTCCAAGAATACACCCTGCATTTATTGCACATAATGATAAGGTATTTGTAGGTCTTGGTGGATCTACTTCAGGAGACCTAAGTGATTGGTGGATTTATGATATTCCCACAGATACGTGGACTATTGGAGCATCATTTCCTTCATTGCGTCGACATCACCCATATCAATTTGCGATAGGAGATGATGTTTATGTTGGATTTGGCCATGGAGGTGCCTTAATATTTAACACATGGTATAAATATGATATGATGTCTGATACTTGGACACAAATGGCTTCTTTACCAGCAGAAGGAAGAGTTGCTGGACAGCAGTTTTCTTTTGAAGGGAAAGGTTACATTTTAAGCGGTGAAGGTGAAGACCACAATGCAATGGAAGAGGGAGAATTTTGGTCTTATGACCCAGTTGCGGATAGTTGGGAGCAACTACCTTCTCACCCAAGCACTTCAAGATGGGCTCCTGCTAGTTTTGTTATTGACTCAGAAGTCTATATTTTCAATGGTATCGTTTATGGTTTTGGTCCAGCAGAAAGTGTCATCGAAGCATATAAATATGATATGTCTGGAGAAATCTCTTCAGCTGATGATATAGAGACAAACGAAGGGTTATTGATACACCCGAATCCAGCAAGTGATTATCTAATCATTGAAAATAGCGACGATCTCAACCCAATAGAACAGGTGACTTTATATGACCTTCAAGGAAAACGACTAAAGGACTTTCAATTAGAAGCAAATAACCAAATAGACATTTCTGGTATTGAAAGTGGTGTTTATCTACTTGGTCAGGAGGGGAAGTCAGGATTTACTAGAGTGGTAGTAAGAAAATAGTATTGCTCTCTGCAAATTTTATCTAATAGTTTGGACTAATTTTAAATCATCCATTCAATTGATACTGTATGTACTTGATACTGCAGTTGTCATTGAGGTGCATTTGTTCGTAGTAGGTGTTAATCTCTAGAGACTTAGGTATGTAGTCCATCGAATAGATATTGTTGTGATGGAAGGTGATACGACCACCAGTATCCTCAGAAAGTGTATGAAGAGAGTAGTGATACAATTTAGGATTATCAGTCTTAAGGTGGATCACACCATTGGGTTTGAGTAGTTGCTTGTAGATGTTTAGAAATACAGGAGAAGTTAATCGTTTGTTTGCTCGACGATCTTTCAGGAAAGGATCAGGAAATGTAATCCATATCTCATCCAACTCTTTCTCATCAAAAAAGTGGCTAAGTAACTCTATTCTAGTTCTGACAAAAGCAACGTGATCGTAATTCCGTTGGTCTGCAATGGTTGCTCCCTGCCAGATACGAGCACCTTTTATATCTATGCCAATATAATTTTTGGTGTTGTCTTGTTCTGCTAGGCCGATGGTATATTCTCCGCGACCACAGGCAAGTTCGATCACTAAAGGTTTATTGTTTTTAAAGTGAGACTTTAGCCATTTCCCTTTTAGGTCAACAACTTGCTCAGTTTGCACCAATTCTGGTTTGAGATAATCAAAGTTTTGGAAGACATTCTTCAGAGTTGAGAGGTCTGCAAACTTTTTCAGTTTGTTCTTCGCCATTGTCTACTATAATTCGATTTGCTTGACCATATAATCTAATTGCTGAACAAGATCTCTCTTGTCTTCACCGGGTGCAAATACATAACTGAATGTTAGGATGACATATTTGTCATCAGCGCTATTGATCAGGTTGGCAGTGAATGGTCCTCCACGGAATGAATCAGTCATTTCCCAGACACCACGAAGTTCTTTAGTGTACTTACCATCTATCTCAGAGGTATATTCTAGGATTGGGAGGTTATCTTCATTGACAACGAGTACATCTTTTGGCGTCTTGCCAGTGACATATTCAGCGCCGTAGTCATTTATCATTTTGATGATCTCACTTTTTTCGAATTGGCTCTTGCTCTCGTATGGCAACTTCATAAACACCAGGTTCATAATAGATTTGTAAGCATCTTTTCTCAACCAAAGTAATGGTTCTTCTTCATCAAGTACAACCTCTTTAAAGTCTGCAGGTATCTCTAAGTTGACACCAAAATATTCCATAATCTTCGCTTGGTGCCCAAAGTTAAGTTCTCTAGCATATGTACGTTGCTTAAGGATTTCGCTATCATGGTCGTGGACCCTGTCTGTTGCTGCAGTGAAGTTTTTAGCAATCGAATTACTCAAATTTTTTCTGTCTTTTCCAAAGAGATAGATTAGGAGTTGACCATTGGCCCATTTGTTCTTGCCGACTGTAGAGCTGATTTCTGGATTTCGCATTGCTTCACTCGACTTGGTTGATCCGAGATCACGAGTAACCATCTTGGTTGTCGGTGAATCAAAGTCTGATAAGTCAGCAAGCATCACATATGTCCTAAGCTCTTTGCGGAGAGGTTCAGACTCAAGGTCTTCTATCGTATAATGTCTGATGTCAAATAGTGGTTCGGGTGCAGGCATTATTGGATACGCTGACTCGAAATAATACTTAAAGGTATCACCAACCGCTCCATCCCACATCTGCTGATCACAGACTACGACAACTTCATTGAATTTACCAAGAGCCTTTGGCTTATTGTAAACAGATGACTTAGACACCTCGCTATTACAGGCAATGAGGAGCAAGCTAAGTAGGAGTATGGATTTACCTATTGAGAGTAGTGGTTTCACAACTTTAAATGTACGAATCTTCATCTTCATGCAGTCACCTATTTTACTGATAAGATGCAAATGCCAGAAGATTTGGCGTATATCGTTAGAGTAGGTTAGCGATCACTTTTTCTTCAGTGATACCCTGGGCTTCTGCTTTGTAGTTTCTAACGATTCTATGTCTGAGAACGTAATTAGCAATCGCTTGTACATCTTCTTTGTCTGGACTGTACTTACCATTGACAGCAGCATGTGTCTTAGCGCCAAGTACAAGATATTGTGATGCCCTCGGCCCTGCTCCCCAGGAGATAAATTCGTTGACTTGATCAGTGGCCATACTAGAGTTGGGTCTAGTACGAGCTGTGATGCTTACCGCATATTCTAGGACATTATCAGCTATTGGTATTTTTCTGATCAATTGTTGGAATTCTGATATCTGATTACCAGTCAATATAGTATTTAGACTTACTTCATTTGCAGCTGTTGTTGCCTTGACGACCTCTATTTCTTCTTGATAACTTGGGTAATCTAGGGGTATGTTGAACATAAATCTATCCAACTGTGCTTCTGGCAATGGATACGTTCCTTCTTGCTCAATCGGGTTTTGTGTTGCAAGTACGAAGAATGGCTTCGGTAACATATGTCTTTCACCTGCGACTGTTACTGACTTCTCTTGCATTGCCTCAAGCAAAGCCGCTTGTGTCTTAGGTGGGGTTCTGTTGATCTCATCCGCGAGCACAATATTTGCGAACAGCGGCCCTTTATTAAACTTGAATTGTCTATTATCATCCATCACCTCGGATCCCGTAATATCTGTAGGCATCAAATCCGGTGTAAACTGTATTCTCTTAAAATCTAAATCGAGGACTTCTGCAATCGTGCTGATTAATAGGGTTTTTGCAAGTCCTGGTACCCCAACGAGAAGACTGTGTCCATTACTAAACATTGAAAGAATGACAGTCTTCACAACTTCTTCTTGACCAATGATTACCTTACCAATCTCTGCTCTTAGGTCGTGAAACTTCTGTGCTAAGTTATCTATTGCTTGTACGTCGTTACTCATATATGGATTTGTCTCTTGTAATTAAGTGTTATCGTAAAGATTTAATGGAAGCCTAATAGGATATCTTTAGATAAGCGGCAAATATAAATCAAAATGCCCTATCAAGAAACGATAGGGCATTGGATATGTTTTATACGATCGTATTCAAAAAATCGATATGATTGATATATTAGTTTATTTGCTCAAGTGGGCCTGGTGCTGGAAACTCGATTGCTTCATTAAATCCCTTAATGTAGACGGCAAGGTTTTTAGCTGAAAACTTGGAGACATTGATGAATGACCAGGACTCACCTTCATCACTTGTAGTCGCTAATATGTGTTGTTGTGACTTATATTTACTGTTACCTAGTTCTGCTGTCCACTCTATCGGTACGAGGTAGAATGTTTCTGCACCTACTTGATAAGAATCAGAAGGATCTGAAGCTGTTGCCATTGTATAGGTTACACCAGAATTGCGAAATCCCTCTAAATCGAGAACAACATCTTTTCTTAGGAAATCTTCTCCACCACCCATTTCTAAGATATTGGGATGAGTAGTCGCTAATATATAGTCCACATTGGCATCTATGAATGCTTTAGCATACATATTTGTTGCGTTTTTGAGATTCTCAGTAAGAGGTATCTGTGCGAAGAGATGAATGCTAGAAACTAGGATACTCAAGGCAATAAATAATGTTTTCATCAGAGATGGGTTAGGTAACGTGAGGTAAAAATGTTTCTACGAGAATGCAACGCAGCAGGATCTATAAAGATTCAATACTGTCTGCTATTGGTCTGCAAGTTCGATGATGTGATCTTCTAACTCGAACTCATCTCCGCTATTGTAGCCATTATGAGAGTACACGATATTCCCTTCTCTGTCTAACAAAAATGTCTGTGGGATTGTCTGGAAATTTAGTTTTCTCATTAAGTCCTGATTTGCATCGGAAAGCACTATATAATCCCAACCTTTAGTTTCTATGGTCGCGGGTACTTTAGCAAGGCTTCTTTGGTTGTCTATCGTGATAGCGATTAATTGGACATCATAGTCTTCTTGCCACTCTTCATAGTAGTCAGAGATTGCATCTAGCTCTCTTTTACAAGGACTACACCATGTAGCCCAAAAGCTTACAACTGTGATTTTTCCATCCTTTAGGTAGTCGGCAGTATTCACTATTTCGCCGTCCACTGTCTTTAATTCAGCTTCTGGGAATGGATTATTGGTTACTGGTTCAGTAATGTCTGTTGCAGAGAATCCTAATACAACTGACAATATTAGACTTAAGATTAGTTTCATGTTAGTATTTTTTGAGTGTTTTGTATGTTTACACGAGGAGGTAAAGCTAAAAGATTTCCATCTAAGTAGTTTATATCTCCGATAACAAGGATACACTAAAGTGCAATAAAAAGTCATTTTGGGCACAATAGTTAACTCTGTTTTAACGAGAAAGCGACAGATTTCTTAATAGAAGAGTTAGAATCCTTACATTTAATACAATGACAACTAAACATTAGACTACGTATGATTCGCTTCTTTCTTACTATCATATCACTCCTGACTATTGTACAGGTATATAGCCAATCACAAGGAAGACTATCTGGAGGTTTTCAAGCTAGGGCCAATGTGTTTCTTAGGGATTCGTTAATTGGTGCAGATGAGATACCTCAGTATGACAATGAGTTTGCAGGAGCTGAAGCATGGCTAGATCTTGCATATTCTGTATCTGGATTTACCGTAGGAGTCAGGTTTGATCTATTTAACAACAGTAACCTCCTCAACCCCAACCTCTCTTATACTGCTCAAGGCCTTGGCAGATACTATCTATCCAAGGATGTCGGAAAGTTGAGTCTGACCGCAGGACATATCTATGATCAAATAGGAAGTGGAATAATATATAGAGCCTATGAAGCAAGACCACAATTAATTGATACAGCTCTTTTGGGAGTCAGAGGAAGCTATCGTCTCAATGAGAATTGGAGTTTCAAAGCATTTACCGGAAGGCAAAGAAATCTATTCAGTACGTTTACTCCTACTGTGAAGGGTGCTAATCTTGAAGGTTTTCTGCAATTAGGAGAAGAAAAGAAAATCTCCTTAGCACCAGGAATAGGGTTTGTCAATCGTACACTTAGTGATGAAGTTGTTGGAAATATCGTTGGTATTCTTACAGGCTACCAGGAAGTTGATAGGTTCGCTCTTGAGTACAATACCTATGCAGCGACTGTATATAATACTCTGAATGTTGGACCATTTGTTTGGTATACTGAGGCAGCATATAAGTCCGATGATGTTTTCTTTGATGCACTGGCGACTAGAACAGATTTAGCAGGGAGCTCTCTTGGAAAGTTTGTCCGAGATAGTGGTACAGTATTCTATAATAGTATCAGTTATGCGAAAAATGGACTGGGTATCACCCTTGAAGGAAAAAGAACGGAGAAGTTTAACTTTAGAGTGGACCCTACTTTGATGCTGAACCAAGGCTTAATTAACTTCATCCCACCGATGAATAGAGAGAATACATACAGGCTCACAACCCGATATCAACCAGCGACACAAGACCTAGAAGAGTTGGCTTTTCAAGCAGATATCCAATATCGAATCAAGAAGAATCTCTCAGCAGGTATCAATATTAGCAATATCACAGACTTTGATAATAATCTCCTTTATCGAGAATTGTATACCGAAGTAGTTTATAAATATGAGCGAAAATGGCAGCTTACTTCAGGAGTACAAGTTCAACGCTATAATCAAGAAGTCTATGAGGCAAAGTCGGATGTGCCGATAGTAGAGACTGTTGTTCCATATGCGGACTTCTTGTACAAATTTGATAGAAAGAAATCAATAAGAGCTGAGGTGCAGTATATGCATACGGGAGAAAAAGATGGAGTAAAACACGATTTTGGTGATTGGGTATTTGCTCAAGTAGAATTCAGCTTAGCACCACATTGGTCATTTGTAGTTGCCGATATGTACAATTCTGGTCCAGGAAAGGAGTCGCCAACTGACGAAAATGGCAATTTACTTAAACTTCACTATCCACGATTTGATGTATTTTACGTTAATAACAGCAATCGATATTCTTTGAGTTATATCAAACAAGTAGAGGGTGTCATCTGTACAGGAGGTATCTGTAGGCTTGAGCCAGCGTTTAGTGGCGTAAGATTTGAAATTAGTTCTGTATTTTAGATAAGCATAAAAGAGTAATACTATGAAAAACGGTTTATTAACTATTGTCATCGGAATAGTCTTGGCTGCCATGATGTTGACAAGCTGTGATGAAAAAGAGATCACTATACCAGCCTTTGTGCCGCCAGATACAGAGAGGGTTGTCGTTATAGAAGAGATGACTGGCGTATCATGCCAAGGTTGTCCTAATGGTTCAACTAAGTTACAATCACTAATTCAGTTGTTTGAAGGTAATGTGATAGGTATTGGTGTCCATGGAGACTTTCTATGTGAGCCTGTTTCGGGTCATAGTCAATATGATTTTCGATTTGACAAGGCTAAAGAGATTGAAAACTCTTTCTTCTTTATCGGAAAACCAGCTGCGATCATTAATAGGCAGAAGTTTTCAGACCAAGACTTTATTGGTATCACGAATGTGGATGCTTGGCAACAATATGTAGAGAGAGAGCTAGAAAAGCCACAGCTATTGACACTTGGACATTCCCATGAGTATGATTCGGATACTCGTACAGTGGAAATAGAAATCACAGGTTTTCCAGAGCAAAATGTAGAAGGAACATTCAATATTACAGTGCAATTACTAGAAAACCACATTATCGATGCTCAAAAGAATGGACCAGATATCCAAGATGACTATGAACATATGCATGTGTTGAGAGCAGTATTGACCGAGTCAGCATTCGGAGACAACTTTGATACAGATCTTGAAGTAGGAGAAATGATTTCAAGAACATTTACCTATACGCTACCACCTTTTGATGGTACTTGGGTTGAAGATAATATCGAAGTTGTAGCCTTTGTCTCAAGAGTGGAAGCGAATAGTGAAGAGATTATTCAAGGAACACAATTTCACTTGGTTGAGCAATAAAGTAAGCTAGCTACACATCTTGTAGCCACTAGAATTGAGCCTTTCGGGACAAAAAGCTAGAGAAAATTTAAGATTTTTTCTTAAGATTAAACACCACATAAACACCTGTATTTCAGGATATTATGTGGTGTTTTTATGTTGCAGGTGTTTATAGGGCAAGCAACAAGCAATTTTTGGCAAGGTATTGGCAATATTATAACTGTTCAGATTAGAGGTAGTTACTTAAGCAATTAGGTACTTCTTCACGACCGGTTCACATAGGGGTAGAACCGGTCTTTTTTTGCCCATACCTGACCTTGTGATTGCAATATAGGGATTGTCTTCATTTACTTCGTGCAAATCACAAAAGAACACCAGCATAAAATATCGTAAAAAGAAAAAGCCATTATCAAATCTTAATTGATAATGGCTCAAGGTATAGGATACAGTCAGTGTCCTGTTTTTGGATTTAGAAGGTTATTTTGTTAGTTCTTCAAGATTTGGACAATCACGAAGACGATCATCAACTTCTATGTATGTTTCTTTGAGTTTACGATTAACCCAATCCACAAAGTACTCGTTCTTTTTACTCTGCTTGGCTAACTCCTGAATCTTAGCGTAGTCTTCTTTGAGGTTCGCTTTATGTGGCTTTGTCTTAGATTGTAGCTGAATGATTCTGTAATAAGTCTCACCTGTAGGTAGTGGATATTCTAGCACTTCAGAGACTTCGCCAACTTGCATATCTTCAATAGCGAAGTATACTTCAGTAGGCAACTCTGCTGTTCTGAAGAAGGTCTTTCCTGTTGAAGGGTTCTGAACTCTACCACTATTATGGTAGCTAGGGATATCTTCATAAGAGAATTTTCTTACAGCTTCACCGAAACTCGTTTTTTCTTCTGATACTAAGTTTTTAATTGAGTCTAACTTAGTCTTAGCAAGTAGTACATCATTATCGGTAATCTCTGGTTTTATGAGAATGTGCTGTAGGTTAATCTTTGTTCCCTTCTTATCAATCATCTTAATCAAGTGATAACCAAATTCTGTTTCTACTGGCAATGAAACTTCCTCAATATCTAGGTTATAAGCTGCTTCCTCAAATTCTGGGACAAATGTTCCTCTTGGTGCATAACCAAGATTACCACCATTGGCTCCAGAACCAGGATCATCAGAATACTCCTTAGCCAACTCTTCAAATGATTCTCCAGCCAAGATTCTTTGGTATAGATCCTCAGCGGTGCTGAGTGCTTTTTTGTCTTCTTCACTGTTTACTTCAGGTTGAAGCACTATTTCAGCGAACTCAACTTCAGAACTTAGATAAGGCAGGCTATCTGTTGGTATTTCTGAGAAGAATTTCTCAACCTCATCAGGTGTTACATTGACTGATAGCATCAGTTGTGATTGCATTCTTTCGGCGAGTAGTTGTTGTTCTAGATCTTCTCTGAGATTGCCTCTCATCTCGTCTACAGACATATTATAATACTCTTCGAAGAATTCTTCGTCGTTATTCATTTGTCTAAGGACACCATTTATCCGATAGTCTAATTGAGCCTCTATCTCTTCATCACCCACAACGATACTATCCAACTTCGCTTGGTGAACGATGAGTTTTTGGCCGATGATACCTTCTAGGATTTGGCATTTGGCTTGATCTTCGTCCCCTATATCAGCGGCTTGATCGAGAGCAAAGGCATATTGTGCTTCCACATCTGAGAGCAATATCGTCTCTCCGCCCACTCGTGCTATGACTTTATCAATCAAAAGTGATTTTTGGCCATAGCCTACACAAGTGATCAACAAGCACATTAATATTGTCAACTGGATATTCTTCATTGGGTATTATATAGTGTGATATATTTCGACTTTATTCCCTCTTCTATAAGGTTGTCTTCATAATCTTTAATCAATTTCATCTTTCTATCGTGAAGGATGAGCTTGATAATATTCTCTTTTACTAACGATAAAGGCGCCTCTTCTCTTGGTTTAAGTACTTCATCTATTTTGAGGAAGTAGGAAATACTATCGACCGTAAAGTTATACGTTCTATCTGATTGCCATTTAATTTTCTTATTAATCCCATCGGGCAATGTCGAAGAAACACTTGACTTATGTACAAATGCTCTATTATCCAACCATAACGGTTTGCAAGGGGACAAATCTATATTGGCTAGGTTCTTTTCTATTGTTGTCTTGTCCCAGACCTCATCAATAGCCTCTATGGTTATACTGTCTTGACACTGAATATAGATGACTTTAACTGCTTCTTCTTTAAGGCGGAAGTCGTCACTATGTTCTGTGTAGTACTGACTGACTTGCATATTTGTGACGAAGGTATCCATCTTTTGCTTGACAAGTTCTTGCTCGAGATTAATCATTAGTAAGGACTCTTTATAATCTTGCAATAGCTGGTCGATATTGATGTCATCACCGAGATAATCTTCGGCGGCATTAACCATCGTTTTTTTTCTGATCCATTGATTGATGTAGCTCTGCTTGAGAGCAGCCTTGTTATCACTAGTAGACACCCAATCAGGCAGGTCATCTTGATAAAGTGTTGACGGACCTACTTGTGCTAACGGCGTCCTTTCCGTCTGTACTGTTGTATCACAAGCATACAACAAGCAAAGAACAGATAATCCTATTGTCCATCGTAGCAACATTACTTAATGAGCTGATCTAATACGGACTGATTTATCTCTACAGGATATCTTGCTTTAAGATCTTTGACCCACTCTTGTTCCAGATAGTCTTGATAGTCAGCGATGATATATCCTTTAGCCTCGTTGAACTTCTTTGTTCCTGCAGGAATCGAGTCCACCACTTTTGTAAATACAATACTGCCATCAGGCTTGGTGTTTGTCTTTGTAAATCCTGCAACAGGAGACACACCTTCCAGTTGTGGAGAGTCTACAGTGAATGTTTCTGGGTCCATAATGACGAATGTCGTGCCTTCATTATTATACTTCTTCTGAAGCGAAGAAAAGCTCTTGTTCTTTGCAATGCCCTTTTGAATTTTTGCTAATATTTTGGGATCTGAAGTTTTGATCACAGCTGATTGAAGCTTGACCCTGTCTTCCCATCTATAATCTTCTTTATGCTCGGCATAGTAGTTTTGTAATCCTACTGTGTCTTGGCTAGCCTTGTCCCACACTTCCATTTTGGTAGTTTCAAACAAAAGAATCCCTTCTTCATATTCTCTCATCAAAGCTTTAAATGCAGGGTACTTCTTTTCAAGATTAGCCTCTTCGTATTGTAGTACTGCATCATCAGTATATTCTTCAAATAGCATAGCTACAGCATCAACTGTTGGGATGTCTTTGTTGAACTTGAGTCTATCCTTGGTGTTACGCTTGCAGTATTCTGCAAAATCACTCAGAGTAAAGACCTTTGCACCACCACTAAATGTTAATAGATTTTCGGATGGCAGGGTAGGAATTTGCCATTTGTAACTATAGAATTCCTCAGTCAATTTTGAATTAAAGGTGTTGATAGCACTTTTATTAACAATAAGATTTGATTCTTTCTTGATGGACTCGATTAAGGCCTTTTTAGAAATTTCTAATCTGTCATCTCTCACAAGTTGAGCTGTTAGGTTTCTTCTGAGTCTATCTTCATCTAGTTCTTCTACTACATTGATGCGCTGGATGATATGCCAACCAATCTCAGATTCTACGGGTTGAGAGAAATCGCCGTCTTTTTTCAGTGCAAAAGCTGCGTCTTCAAATGCAGAATTATATTGTCTAATACGAATTGTACCTAGTTTTCCACCTTTAGCAGCAGTGTTTTTATCATCGGAGTGTTTAGTGGCTACCGATTTGAACTTTGTTGGTTCCTTGATTAATTCTCGGTGGAGAGAATCAATAAGTTGTTTGCTTTGAATATCGGCGACTCCTTTTTCCTTTTTCTTAATCAATATGTGGGCAATATCCATCTTGCCTCTAGCCGGTCTTTCGTCCAACACTTTGATGATATGGTAACCCATCTTAGATAAGATAGGCTCTGAAAATTCGCCTATACGAGTATCATACATAGCATTCTCAAATGCATAGAAGCCACTAGGTAAGGGAGCAACATAGTAGCCAAGTTGACCGCCTTTCACTGCAGATGAAGCGTCAAGAGAAGCATCTTTAGCAACTTTAGCGAAGTCTTCTCCTCGCTTGAGTCTGTTATGGATTGCCTCAATATTAGCTTTGACTTGATTCTTGATATTGAACGACGATTTTTGATCCAGTGGAAGGAATATATGCGCTACTTCTCTATCCGTCTTCATCCGAACAATGACTTCATCTACCAATGTTTTGGTTACTTCTTTATCGTTGAGATAAGTATTGGCAAGTTGCTTGCGGTAGCCAGCCAGCTCTCTTTGTAGAGAAGGTATAGTGTCTACTTGTAGGTCTCTAGCTCGTGCAACTTTAAGTTTAAACTTCTTGTATAGGTCAAGATACTCATTCACACTCTCTTCAGAATAATCCGCATTAGAGCCATTGTTTTTTTCGTAGATGTATTTAAACTCTTCAATAGTCACAGGTTTTTCCCCAACGGTGAACAAGACATCACTATCTACTTGGGCTACGAGCAGGTTACAAGCCAATGATGTGAGAATGAGTGTTGTAATTCTTAAGATATAATTCATAATGCTTACTTGCGTATAGATCTAAATACCAGATAATTTAATGGTGCAAAAGTACTGAATAGAATAGATAACTAAAATGTGGTTAGCAAACGTAGAAGAATATTAAATTATTGGCGACAATTCTGAGAGTAGAACCTCAATCTTCAATATAGATTCTCTTTACTCGAGGTGATATTTGACTGATTATCTCATAGCTAATCGTATGATGAATCTTAGCGACTTCTTGTATAGAGAGGTTGTGACCAAATATCTCAACGGTATCTCCTGGATTAATATCCACACCACTTACATCTATCATGCAGACATCCATACAGATATTTCCTACGAAAGGAAGGCATTGACCTTTATAGTAAACAGAACTGCCACGTTGATATCCAGATCGAGGTAGTCCATCGGCATACCCTATACCAAGTATCGCGATTTTCTTATCTGCATTTGCTATAAAGCTTCTGGCATAGCTTACCGACTCTCCAGCTTTCACTTGTTTGATTTGAAGGACTTGACTTGTCAAAGTGAGTACAGGATTGAGTTGACTTTGGATTTCTGTAGTTTCATCAATTCCATAGAGGCCGAGACCAAGTCTTACGGCATCTAGCTGATATTGTGGATGCCTTACAATTCCTGCTGTATTGATTAGGTGTCTAATGGGTTGGTAGCCAAGTCTGCTACTGAGATCGACATAAAGCTTGACATAAGTTTCATATTGTTGCTCAGTAAATTCATCGTATGCAGGATCATCGCTTCCAGATAAGTGGCTAAAGATTCCCTTGACTCTTATATTAGGACTTTCGTTGATCAATTGTTGTACTGTGGTAAAATCTTCACGAGTAAGACCAAGTCTATTGAGGCCTGTCTCAATCTTTAGGTGGATATTTAGTATAGAAGGTTGAAGCTTACTGGTCCTACAGAGTAGTTTGAGTTGTTCTATAGAGTAAACTTCTGGTTCGATATCGTGCTTCCACAACGACAACACAGCATTATAATCTGAAAAGTTGAACAGCAAAATAGGCAACCTAATCCCTTGTTCCCTCAACTCTATAGCTTCATCTAACACGGCTACCGCTAGATAGTCAATAGGCAATTGGGAGAGATATCTACTGACGTGGATACTACCACTTCCATAAGCAGATGCTTTGACAACTAGGATGATCTTAGTCTCCGAATTTAGCATTCTGCTATAGACTGCTAGATTTTGTTTAAGACTAGGGAGGTGGACATGCAAGGTTGTAGATCGAGACTTACTAGCTAGTGCATCACTGACCAGATCTAGTTTGTCGACTCGATGTCCTTTGACAAGCAATGCCGTATCAGTGAGTCCTAACGATTCAACTTGTTTAACTGCTTCATTTGTAGGAACAGAAGAGTCAAGATAGATGCGATGTTTAATTTGATATTCATCAAATAGCACAGTCAAGTTATCGCTTTTTACTCCTTCAGACGTGATGATACAAGTCTCCATATCTGGGTAATGTCCTTTTTGATATTCGAGAGCATATCTGAATGCTTGTAGGTCGGAAGTATATGAGTCATTGATAATGACATTGCCACGACTGCCCTGATACACTTGCAGACGCATAGGCAATTGATTCAATGACTGAAATGATTGCTCAATGTCTGCAAATGGTATATCTAGATACATCGCTGTAGTCAGAACATGAAGAAGATTTTCTCTTTCTATTCTTGTTAGAAGCGGTACTGTTAAGTCATAGGTCTTACTATTATAGCTGAACTTGATGGAAAGTCCATTGACATCGGTGGATTCATCTAATATCCGCAGTGCATCTTCTTCTAGCGAACCCCATGATAGAATCTGTGCTTTCTCGTCAAAAGAGTTAGTGATTGCTTCTCTGATCATCGGATTATCACTAGAGTAAATGAGTGTCTCTACTGAAGTGAATAACTTGAGCTTCTCTTCAAGCTTTTGATCGATAGATTCAAATGATTCGCTGTGAGCATCACCGATATTCGTAAAGATTCCAATGGTTGGCTTTAGAATGTTTGCCAATATTTTCATTTCTCCAACTTGAGAAATCCCGGTCTCAAATACACCCAAGGTGTACTGTCTTCCTATAGGTAATAACGACTGTGGCAGTCCAATTTGAGAATTATAACTTTTTGGTGTCTTGATGATGGCAAAGTGTTGGTCAAGGGTAGAGGCAAGCCATTCTTTGACAATTGTTTTGCCATTACTACCAGCAATCCCAATGATCGGAATATCTACAAGCGATCTTCTCCATGCAGCGATTGCTTGATAGGCTGCTAGTGTATCTTGAACCTTGATATAGATCACACCTTTGTGGGGTGGAAGACTTGCATCAACATCTACTAAGAAGTATTGACAGCCAGCAGTTATTGCATCTGAGATGTATTGGTGACCATCTCGTTTGCCAGTTGTCAGAGCAACGAATAGTGACTTCTTAGTCTTGATTATTGACCGACTATCATAAGTAATATCATTTATCCCGAGTCCTTCAACAGACTGGGTTGTCTCACCTGAGACGATAGAGATAATATCACTAAGTAGTAGGTACATAATGGATTAAAGATACGGTAGTAGATCCTTTCCGATATCTGTCCTGTAATATTGACCTTCGAATGTCAACGCTTTTGCACCTTCTTGAGCTCGTTGAATTGCAGATTCTAAATCGTTTGCAAGAGCAGTTGCGGCAATGACCCTCCCACCATTTGTGACAACAGATGAGTCTATAGCTTTGGTCCCTGCATGATAGTAGTAACATTGATCAGAATCAACAGGAATATCGATTTCCTTGCCTTTATCATAAGCTCCCGGATATCCACCGCTTACAGAAAACACTGTTACGGCTGTTTCAGCTTTGGTTTCTAAGGAATATTGGTCAAGTGTGTTATCAACCATCGCTTCAAATAGAGAGACTATATCACTCTTGATTCTTGGGAATACGACTTCAGTTTCGGGATCACCCATTCGACAGTTGTACTCGATAACATATGGATTATTATCCACACTGATTAATCCCAAAAAGATGAATCCGGTATAATCCAGTGCTTCTTGTTGGATGCCTGCGATAGTTGGTTCGATGACTTGTTTGATGACTTTTGCCTTCATCGCATCATCATAAAATGGTACTGGGCTTACAGCACCCATACCACCAGTATTGAGGCCTTTATCTTGTTCTCCGATTCTCTTGTAGTCCTTTGCCTCTGGGAGGATTACATATTCCTTTCCGTCTGTAGCTACGAAGACAGAGAATTCTATTCCTGACAAAAATTCTTCAACAACAACTGTCTGACTAGCTACACCAAATTTGCCACTGAGCATTGACTTAAATTCTCTGATTGCTTCGTCACGATCTTCTAGGATCAGTACACCCTTACCGGCAGCGAGACCATCAGCTTTTAGCACAATTGGTGTTGGGTGGGACTTGAGCAGATTAACTCCCTCCTGCAGCGTTTCTTGAGTAAATGCACGATATCCAGCAGTCGGAATATTCATCTTTTTCATAAAGGCTTTAGCAAATGACTTACTGCCTTCTAGCATAGCTGCAACCTTAGATGGTCCAATGATCTTGACCTTGTGGTCGATAAAGTAATCATAGATACCATCTACGAGCGGTTGTTCCGGTCCGACAACAATCCAATCCACATGATAGCTTTCACAAAACTGAGCAACGGTATCAAAATTACCTGTGTCTAATGTGACATTAAACGCAAGTGATTGGGTACCGGCATTTCCTGGAGCAACATAGAGTTTTTCACATCTAGGACTATCTGTTATTGCTTTAGCAATTGCATGTTCTCTACCTCCTCCGCCGATTAATAGTATCGTATAATTCACTAAGTATAAATTATATTAAATTTTTATTTAATATGATAGCAATATCATCTAATTTTGTGAGTTGATATCTACAGGAATAATACTCACATAACAAACATACGATGATTGCATACCTTAATGGAAAAATCACCTATAAATGTCCAACTTACATCTACCTGGATATTGGAGGCATTGCCTATCACGTCAACATTAGTCTGCATACATATGCCGCTATTGAGGAGTTAGAAGAATCAAAGGTCTTCATTCACCACCATATCACAGAATCAGACCAAAGTTTATATGGGTTTTCCACAGAGGATGAGAAGCAATTGTTTGCTCATTTAATATCAGTGTCAGGTATTGGTCCTAATACTGCACGAATGGTAACATCTTATATGACACCATCTGAGGCAAGAAAGGCAATTATTCAAGAGAATGTTGCCTTGATTAACAAAGTCAAGGGTATTGGTCCCAAAACAGCGAAAAGAATCATCTTAGATCTTAAGGATAAACTTACAAAGATGGAGATGGCAGAAGGTAAAGATTCAGCTGGAATGGTAGTTACAGCGTCATCTAGTATAAGAGAAGAAGCAATTTCTGCACTAGTATCGTTAGGGTTTAATAAAGCGAAGGTGACAGGATCTGTCGACAAGGCAATCGGTGAAAATGGCGATGATGTGTCCGTTGAAGCGTTAATAAAGCAATTATTGCGACAATTATCTTAATCAAATCATAATGAAGCCAATTTTGCTGCGTTAGGATTCGGTGTTTCGGGATACACAAAAGATATATTTTTAGATTAGGGGTCAATTAAAAGTTTCATGAAGTTCAAGATTGGTTTTATCTGTGTGGTGGTGTTGTCGTGTCTATACTTAGGGGAGGTCAAAGCTACAGATTGGAAGGATCTGCTTCGGGACGAGGCGGACTACTGGCAGGCATCATCTAGTGATACCATTCCACTCAGTGATAGAGATGGAGATTTCACAACGGAAGAATACTCCAACCCATTCGATATACAACCTACCGATATACAACAAACGATAGAATACGATCCCGATTCTGACACCTATATTATCTATGAAAAACTAGGTGATGAGTACTTGACAATGCCATCTTATATGACATTTGATGAGTACCTAGATTGGAAAAGTGAACAATCAGACAAAGAATACTTCAGCAAGCTTTCAGGGATAGGGGATAATGATCGGGGCAAAAGTGGCTTACTTGATCCTATGTCTAAAGTCAATATACAAGACAAACTCAAAGATCGATTGTTCGGTGGAAGTGGTATAACTATTAAGCCACAGGGAAATATTGACATCTCAATAGGTACTCGATATCAGTTTGTCAATAATGGTATCAATCCTACTAGAGCCATCGATAGATGGTCTATGTTATTCGAGCCTAAGATCAAAATCAATGTAGATGGTAACATTGGAGACAAGATGGACTTGGGTTTCAATTATGATACTCAGGCGACATTTGACTCAGATCAAAAAATCAAACTGACTTATGACTCAGAACAATTCACTGAGGATGATATCATCAAGAAGATAGAGGCAGGTAATATCAGTATGCCATTGAGAAGTTCATTAATTACCGGAGCACAATCGCTTTTTGGTATTAAGACCGACTTGCAATTTGGTCACTTGAAGTTGACAGCAGTTGCATCACAACAACGTAGTAAGCCAAAGAACCTTACCGTCCAAAATGGTGCTCAGATACAAGAGTTTGAATTGAGGCCAACGGACTATGATGAGAATAGACACTTCTTCGTATCTCACTATCATAGAAATGCCTACGAAGGTGCTCTTACTAATCTACCTCACGTATTAAGCGCATTTAAGATTACGAACCTTGAGGTTTGGATCTCTGATGATAGGCCAGATTATGATGAGAATAGTACTCAGATAGTTGGACTTGTAGATTTAGGTACAGCGGATGCAGAAAACTTCGCTAACCCGAATACAGTAAAACAAGATGTGCAATTTGGCAAAGATAGAAATGGCGATAACCTACCATCTAATAAAGCGAACAACCTATTTAAAGTCTTAGAAGGCGACCAGGATAGCAGGGAGTTTGACAATATCAACCAGAGTTTGAGGATGGAATATGGCATGGAAGGCACAAGAGACTTTGAGCAATTCAAAGGAAGAATCTTGCGTCCAAATGAGTATACATTCAATCAAGAATTAGGTTTTATATCACTGAACATAAGGTTACAACCTAATCAGCAACTTGCAGTTTCATACGAGTATTTTTATACTCAGAACTGTGACGAAGTCTATAGAGTAGGAGAGCTTGCTACAGATGCGCAGATTTCAAGTACAGATTCTACTGGTGTAGCACAACCCGAGACAGTATTGTTTGCAAAAATGCTCAAAAGCAGTAATCAATCAATCTCGCATCCAACGTGGGACTTGATGATGAAGAATGTCTATGCCTTGAGGACTAATAACTTGTCACAAAAGGATTTTAGATTTGACATCTTTTATGAGGATGATAGAGACGGAGGTACGTTGAAAAAATATTTGCCCGTATTTACTGATAATAACGGTGTAGTATTTGACAAAAGTCGGGACCCACTTCTCAATGTCTTCAATCTTGATAATCTCAACTCTGTCAATGATCCACAACCAGATGGTGTCTTTGATTATGTGCCAGGAATCACAGTTATTCCAAGAGTTGGAGCAATTATCTTCCCTACACTTGAGCCATTTGGTAATACCTTAAATGAGTTTATCGGAGACGATTTTCCAGGAGCTCAAGAATTCTTTGCCTATGATAGCCTGTATAGAAACACTGTAACAATCGCTGAGCTTGATCTTGCCGCTAGTAAGTTTGTTATGGTAGGAGAATACAAGTCAGATACCTCTGCAGAGATATCACTTGGATCATGGGATATACCCAGAGGGTCAGTGACGGTCAGAGCAGGAGGAAAAGTTCTTATAGAAGGTGTTGATTATGAAGTGGACTATGGTATCGGTAGGTTAAGAATACTCAATGAAGCCTATCTGCAACAAGGTGTACCATTAGATATACAACTAGAGGATGATGCCTTTTTTAGTTTACAACAAAAAAATATGCTTGGTCTGAGAGCAGACTATGCATTCAGCGAGAACTTCAGTATCGGTGGCACGTATATGAAGTTGTCAGAGAGACCATTTACGCAGAAGGTAAATCTTGGTGATGACCCAATTAACAATAGAGTCTTAGGGTTTGACATGGCATATCAGAAGAACTCACCTTGGGTAACAAAGGTCTTAGACAAGTTACCACTATATAGTACTAATGCTGAGTCAGCTGTGAGTTTCAATGCAGAAGTAGCTGCACTCAAGCCAGGTCACAGGAGAGTGATCAATGTAGAAGCAGATGGAGACAATGAAGGGGCGGTGAATATTGATGATTTTGAGGGTGCTGTGACGGGACTACCATTGGGAAGTTCACCTTTCTCATGGCAACTATCTAGTGTACCAGAAGATGAAGAATGGCCGGAGGCAACAGCCGATAGTACATTCTCAGGGGTCAATAGAGCAATGCTCAACTGGTACCTTGCAGATATTAATGCTAGAACAGGAGCAGATGCCGACAATTCTTACTCAAGAGGGGTTCTCCAAAATGATATATTTAATAGAGACCTTCCAATAAATGTCCGACAGGATTTATTCACATTTGACTTGCTGTATGATCCAACAGTCAGAGGTCCATATAACTTTGATGTGCCAAATGGTGGTACAGATTTTTCTGCAGGAATATCAACTGAAACAGACTTAGAGTTAGGATTATTGTTGGAAGAACCAGAGACAAGGTGGGGAGGAGTGATGCGGTATCTCAACACCAACGATTTCCAAGCTGCTAACTATGAGTTTATTGAGTTTTGGATGCTTAATCCATTTATGGATCAAGTTGACTATGATGGTAACGTAGTTTCACCAGAAGGAATGGAAGTAAACGGAAAACTTGTCTTTCACCTAGGAAGTGTGTCTGAAGATATCCTCAAAGATGGTGTACAGTTTTATGAAAATGCTGTACCAGTAGATGGACAACAAAATGCTGTAGCGATAAAGGAGACGCCATTTGGTTTAGTTCCCTTGACACCACCAGTAACAGGTGCATTTGATGTGTCGACAAAGGAACAGCAAGATCTAGGATTGGATGGATTGAGTAGTACAGACGAAAGAGTGAAACACGATGCTTGGTTGCAGGAAGTCGCTATAGGATTAGGTGGCAATGTACCACAAGTTGTAGAAAATGATCCGTCTAATGATGACTTTGCCTTTTTTGGAGATGCAACTGTATTTGAAGATGCAGACAACTTGGTGACCAAGTATAGATTATTTAGTAATAGTGAGGATAATAGCCCGGACATCCAAGGATCAGATACTCAAGTAAACCAATCACTTGCCAATAATAATGTCAGAGGAAAATTTGCACCTGATAGCGAAGATCTGAATGGTAACAATTCTCTAGATCAAAGTGAGAATTTCTTTAAGTATGAAGTGCCAATTGTAAATGATGGGTTCAATGAGATAGATGTTGAAGCTGCGAGGTTCATTACCGATGTTGTTATTCCTGAGAACAGACCAGAAGAAAAGTGGTATAGGTTTCAAGTACCTATTCAAGATGCATCTATATACGAGACCGAGGGAGATATTGATGGATTTCGATCTATCCAGTTTATGAGATTAATCACGAAGGGATTTGCCTCGAGAAAGATCTTTAGAATGGCAGAATTCGAATTAGTCAGAAGTCAGTGGAGAAGAGACACTAATCCATGTCAAAGACCAGGGGGAGATGGATCTTTAGCAGATGTAGAGTTCAACTTAGATACAAGGGGAGTGGAAGAGAACGGTAGTAAGATACCATTTGGTTATGAGATACCACAGGGAGTTCAACAAGAGCTTATCTTCAATTCTATATCTGCAAACCAATTAAATGAGCGATCACTGGCAATGAACTTTGGTGATCTTGAAGGAGGCTGTGAAGTATCTATGAACAAACTTCTGGATATGGACCTTCGACTCTTTAAGCGATTACAATTGTTTGTGCATGCGGAAGAAGCGATTGATGATATGGGCAACCTACTTGGCGTAGTGGAAGATGACGAGTTAGAATTGTTTGTGAGGTTTGCCAAGGATTATGAGTTTAACTATTACGAGTATACCATTCCACTTAATATGTCTTCTATTGATACATTGAGAGGTGACCCCGGATATGTAGATAATCTATGGAGGGAAGAGAACTTTTTGGATGTCGGAGTTCAGGATCTTGTTGATCTCAAACTAGAGCGGAATGCACTAGGTCTAGATATATTAGAAGAATATAGACAACCATATAGAGAAGACGAAGGGCTGGATCATAGCATCGCAGTCGTAGGTAATCCTACTTTAGGTCTAGTGAAGGGTATCCAGATTGGTGTCAGAAATACCAGAGATTTAGGAACGGAAGTTGTTTCCGGTGAGGTCTGGGTCAACGAGCTCAGAGCTGTTGGTTTCGAAGAGAGTCCAAGTGTTGCAGCACTTGCTCGACTCGATGTACAACTTGCAGATCTCGGTAACTTGAGTGTATCAGGTAAGTATAGTAGTATCGGGTGGGGAGCACTAGATCAAAGACTACAAGAGAGAAATAGAGAAGAACTTATTGACTATGACATCGCAACAAGTCTCGAGCTAGGTAAATTTTTGCCATCACAATGGAATGTAAGGATACCATTCTATGCTCAATATCTAAAGTCAATCAGCAACCCTGAATATCATCCATTTGACTCAGATGTCAAGCTTAGAGACAAGGTTAATGAAGGAGATACACAGGCAGAACGAGATGAAATCAGAAGTGCCGCCCAAGATGTGACAACGATTAAGACGATCAATTTCACGAATGTCAAGAAAGAGAGAAGTACTAAACCTAAGCAACCAACCAAAACCGCTCAATCAACAAAGACAGCTGGTCCTACGATTGACCCCAACAATAAAGACCTAACCCCTGAAGAACTAAAGGTGTTAGAAAAAGCCAAGAAAAAAGAAGAACGCAAGAGTAGACCTAGAGTACCTAAGCCATGGGACATCTCCAACTTCAGTGCAAGTTATGGTTATACCGAAACAGATAGGCGAGACCCTCTCCTTGAGTTTGATAATACGATAGAACATAGAGCAGGTCTTGACTATGTTTATCAAAGAAAAATTAAGTACATCACACCATTTAGCAAGATTAAGTCAAAGCACTTGGCGGTGATTAAGCAATTCAATTTCAATCCATTCCCGAATAGTTTTGCATTTAACACAACACTAGATAGGACTCATAAGCAGCGTAAATTCAGACAACCAGACATTCCTGTTTTCCAATTTGATGAGAAGAATTTTTCTTGGACTCGACAGTATGACTTGAAGTGGGATCTGACAAAAGCACTAAACATTCGATTCAATGCTACTAACCAATCCTTCGTTGATGAGTTGAGACAGGTAGGTATTGCAGACTTAGCAGACGATCGACAGTGGGAAGATGAGAATGGCATCGACAGAACTATTGATGTTGATGATAACGCAGACTTTGTTCAAGACTACTGGAGAGATAACCTCAGAGCCGGAGGTAGAAATCGAACATACGACCATGCAATACAAGCCTCATATACGTTGCCTATCAGATACCTTCCTCTATTGGATTGGATCACAATCAAGGCACAGTATAAGGCAGACTATAATTGGACAGCAGGTCAGTTAATACAGATAGATGGAAACGGAAATCAACCAGGAGGTGTAATCAAGAACAGTCAGAATAGGTCAGTCAACGGGACATTTGACTTCAAGAAACTGTATAGTAAGAGCAAGTACATTAAGGAACTTGATAAGACCGGATCTTCATCAACGGAGAAGAAATCAAGGAGTAGCAGTTCAAGAGACCAGCTATCTAAGGATACAGCACCGGCAGACGTTGTTGGCCCAGATGGCAAAAAGCCTAAAGCTGAACGTACCAAAGACTCAGATGGTCCGAGGACTCCTGGCATAGCAGAGAAGATCTTACTGAGACCATTATTCTCACTACGAACAATCAAGGCGACTTACCGAGAAGACTTGTCAACATTGGTTCCTGGGTTTGGAGGTAATGCTGGTGATCCTAGTGCTGTCAATCCGCAGTTCTTTGGGCTGTCAGAAGGGTTCAATGCACCAGGATGGGCATTCGTGTCAGGAATCCAGCCAGATATCACCAAGACAGATGCGAATGATAATTGGCTATATCAAAACATTACCAATTGGAACAGAAGTGAAGTGCTTAATAAGCAAATCTATCAAGATAAGAGACAGACCGTAGAATTAGACATTGCTCTTGAACCATGGAAAGATTTTGATATTGATGTAGAGTTTTTCAAGAAGACAAGCCTCAATCACTCAGAGGAATTTACGTTTTTGAACAAGAATGGCGAAGCAGGATTTGTCCAACAGGCACTATATGATGTAGGGTCAGTAGAGTTCTCATTCTTCACATTGAATACTTTGTTTGGTGATGGTACTCAAGACGAAAGAGCGATTACATTGTTCAACACATTGAGAGACAACAGAAGTGTTGTCAGTCAAAGGTTAGCTAGATCAACAGATACACATACAATAGATGGTGAAGAATATTCCTTTGGTAATGGTAAGTTGAATAATGACGTTGTCGTCCCATCTTTCATCGCAGCTTATACCGGGCAATCGGCAGAGGATGTCAATCTTGATATCATCGAGCAGACATCAGCGTGGGATTTCCTTCCAAGCCCTAACTGGAAAGTCAACTATGGCGGGTTAGCCAAGCTTCCAATGTTCAACAAGTACTTTAAGTCAATCAACTTGAAGCATGCCTATAAGAACACCTTTGGAATCCTTAGATTCAATAGTGATCCAACATTTGATACTCTTGATGATCCGGATGAAGTAAAGCAAGCATCACAGAACTACTATACAAGATGGGAATTGCCGTCAGTTCAGATTAATGAAAGCTTCAGCCCACTCATTGGACTAGAACTACAAACTCAGAACAATATCAGACTACAAGCCGAATACAAGAAGGCTAGGATACTTGAGTTATTTACGACAGTAGGAGAGCTGAAAGAGCAGTTGAATACGGACTTTGTATTTGGAGCAGGATTTGAATTTGAAGATGTCAACATTTCTTTCCTCACAGGGAAAAAGAAAAATAGTAAGAAGAGACAACGTCCTACGACGAATGAAACGGATGAAGAGGATGTGCCACTAAGAGATAATAGAAGATCTAAAAGATCTGGTGGGTTGAGTAGTATCATAGACACAGGAGAGGAAACACCAAGAAGTCTCATATTTGATTTGTCATTCACGATATCTGATAATGTGACATTTGCACACGATCTGAGAAATGATGAATTGATTCCTCAAGCAGTAAGAGGTACAAGACAGTTCAGAATCAATCCAAGTATAGAATACGATATCAGTAAGAACTTCTCAATAAGATGGTACGCTGAGTATGGTAGAACAACTCCTAAGGTTACACCACCATTCCCAGTGACTAACTTTGAGACAGCATTTGTTCTAAGATTTAAGCTGAACTAGTGAGGAGGTATTTCTGTTTCAATCATATATTTTAAGAAGTACCAATGTTTCCAAAGATTACACCAGTAGTGTTGAATCTCATTATCATAAACGTGATAGTGTATTTTGCGGCAGTGTCGTTATCGTTTATGCCGGATTTGGCGATGCACTATCCTACGATGCCACAGTTCAAGCCATATCAGATTGTGACACACTTTTTTATGCATAGCAAAGTAGATCCACAACACTTGCTTTTTAATATGTTAGGACTATTTTTTCTTGGTCCTATGGTGGAGCGAACAATCGGAGGTAAGAACTTCTTGATTCTCTATGTACTCAGTGCTTTAGGCGCATTGATTGCCCACTTAGGAGTAGATTTTTACCAACAAATGACCTATGGAATTAATAATTTTCCAGGTTTAGTTGGAGCTTCAGGAGCGATCTATGGAGTCGTGATCGCCTTTGTGACATTATTTCCTAATACTAAGATGATGATCATTCCTATACCAGTACCAATCAAAGCGAAGTATCTAGGATTGGGGTACATTGCTTATGACTTGTACAAGGGTTTCAGCGGTCAAGAGACGGGAGTTGCACATTTTGCCCACCTGGGTGGAGCATTGACAGGATTCTTATTAATAAAATTCTTCTTTAAGATCTATAAAAACAGAACATAGCAGATATGTTAGATTCGATCTATAGCGATATCAAGCGCCAGGTTCAGAGTGGCAATATGATTACTAGAATCATCTTGGTCAACATCGCTGTGTTCATTGTATTGAATCTCCTTCGTATGGCTGGTCCCACAGCATTGGATTCTGTCCTATCATTTGTGGAATTGCCATCTGATCCATTGATGTTTCTTAAGCGGTTCTGGACACTAATCACCTACATGTTTACACAAATAGACTTCTTTCATATTCTATGGAATATGTTGTTACTCTATTGGTTTGGTAAGATATTCGGCGACTTTATAGGTGACCATAAGGTGCTACCGCTCTATCTGATGGCCGGAGTCGTAGGAGGGATGGTTTTCATACTGACTGACTTTCTGCCGACCGGCACACAAGGGAGTGCGACTGTGATAGGAGCATCAGCTGCTGTGATGGGAATCATGGTTGCAACAGCCACATTGTCTCCAGATTACTCAATGCGATTGATACTTCTCGGAGACGTGAAGATTAAGTGGATTGTGTTAGTGTTTTTTATACTTGACATTTTTAGAACAGTTGGTAGCGGCAATGAAGGCGGGCATTGGGCACATATAGGAGGAGCAGTATTCGGCTATCTTTATATAGTCGCATATCGCCGAGGAACAAATATGACGGCTTTTCTGGAAAACATCTTTGATAGAGATCTCAAGAAGCCAACTAGAAAACAAACACGGACTGATCGACCTAGTGTTGTCCGGAAGCAGTCAAGACTTTCGGTTGTCCACAAAAAGGATAATAAGCAATCAGCATCCATCAGCGATGAAGACAAATTGGATAAAATACTCGATAAGATAAAAGCTCAAGGTTATGACAATCTCTCACAGGCCGAGAAGGATTATCTTAAAAAGATGAGTAATAGCTAACATCCACAAGCAAAAAAGGCATTGAAGTATATTGCATTCTTCATCAATATTTGTATTGCGATCGTAACAATAGGTTGTTATGTATCACCTTATATGTCGCCTAGTACGCATTATATCTTTCCAGTGCTCAGCGTCCTTACACCTTACTTGCTCATTGCAAATTTTCTGTTTTTGATTTATTGGATGTTATTTCCTAATCGATTTATCATCTTACCAATTCTGACTTTGCTCCTTGGTTTTAGTACAATGAAGAGACACTTCAATTACTTCTCACCTAAGACCGTCGATGAAGAAGTAAGTGGTGCATTTACGATCAGTAGTATCAATATCAATTCAGGACAATACCTCCGCAAAGATGCAAGTACTCTTGATGAACGGAAGAGGCAATCACTTCAAGAATGGGCTCAGCTACAAGCCAATACAGACATCATCTGTGCTCAAGAGAAACGATACTTCGGTCAGACGATGCTTGATAGTGTATTACTAGATAGCTATACTCGACATGGTAATGATGAGATCAGTACGGGTATCTACACACGTCACCCGATTGTTGAGAGTGGATTTATTGATGTAGGCGGAAGGCCTAGTACCGTAGCTTGGGCTGACATCAAGTTACCTTCTGAAAAGATCATCAGAGTGTACAGCCTGCATTGTAGTTCTAATATGATCTCAAGGAAATCACAAGAGCTAATCGAAGAAAGTAATCTGCGAAAAGACAACCTATTTGATGAGGTGAAGGGCTTATTCGCGAACTATGCATATTACTCCAAACAACGCAATAGCCAACTTGACAAACTTGAGATCCATATGAATCAATCGCCATATCCGGTGGTCGTAGCTGGTGACTTCAACGATGTACCACAAAGTTATCTCCACCATCGTATGACTGAAAAGTATTGCGATGTATTCAATGAGATGGGTAGGGGAGTGGGTGCAACATATCGAGCCTTACCAGGATTGCGTATAGATTACATATTTACAGACAAGTCTATCACGCCGACCTTCTTCGCAGTGGACGATGTCGACATATCAGACCACTATCCGATCCGAGCCCAATTGGTTTTAGAATAGTTGGTAGACACTTAGCGTAAAATGTAAAGCGCAATACAAATCTTACATCCATGGTTGATGACTGACCTCTGCATAGTAGAGAAGTTGGTCCCTAAGTTTATCTGCCAAGGATCTCTCTAACATAGGGATCTTGATATCCCCAGCCGCCGTAGACACCACTAAATTTGCCAAACCTCTTCGCCTCTGGTAGAGAGAAGCCACAACTGAAACGGCCTGAACCTTGTAAGACTTAGCTACATCATATCTATGGCCGAATGTCCCACCCTTTAATTGGATATGATCTTCATCGATCTTGTATGCAAGTTTTCGTTGTCGTTTTATGATGCCAACACCTCGGTATATACCGAAAAGAACAGCTGCAATACTGATGTAAATAGCAAAAGGAGAAAACGATCCCAATGCTAAGAGTAGAATAATAAAGACTATCAGATTTCTTAGGTGGTAGCGGATGTAATACTTAGAAGTCAGTGACCAAGGCAAATGTGACGATGAATCTTGATAGTCAAGATCTTCAGCAACTGCTTGAATATGTCGTTCTCTACAGCCAGGTATAGAGAGTCTTTTTTTCGCTGAGACGGACCGAGAAGAAGCTTGCTTTAAGAACATCGTTGAGTAATTAAAGGCTGACTGCAGCCAAGTTCTTTCCCAACCAAGCACCTGGATTTTACTATCCTTGGCTGTAAACTGTCTTGTATTTAGTAAGCCATGCGAAAGCCTAAAACTGTCTTTTTGCCTCAACAACTTTAGATTGAAATATAACAATGCCGTTTTAACAAGACTGATCAAGATAGAAAGGATAGCTATTACCACAACCATTGCACCTATCGCAGTGATGTCTGCAGCAAGGGCACTTGCATCTGGGATGTATTGCCTAAGTTTATCAAGCAGCCCCACGTCTTGGATCTGACCAAATAGAGAAGCTAGAAACGCAAAAATGATTAAGGCAGAATTAATATGATTTTCTACAAAACCAACTTTGAGGATGTCAAGAAACGATAGTGTAATAATTGGTTCTTGATCGATGGTTGAGAGTTCTGCAAAGCCTACAGATGAATCTTGGTTCTTGGAGGCTACTTGTGAGAGCAACACCTCTCGTAATGCAGTTGCCTTGTCTAGAGTAATTGCTTCAATATTCGCTTCAGAACCATCGCTACCAGCAGTTGTAATATTGACTTTGACAAGATTCACAAGCTTGTGGACTGGCGTCTGATCAAAATCTACAGCCTGGATACGGTCTAGCGGTATCGTCACCTTGGATGTTCTGAGTAGGCCTTTCTCCACGATAAATTGATCGTCTTGCACAGAATAATATGATCTAAAGTACGCAATCAATCCTCTGATAATTGATAAGACCACTAGACCTATCGTGATAAATATTGCATCAGCTCCTTTGTCTTGGGATCGCTTACCTCCAAAAAGAATAATGATAATAATGAATCCAGCTTGCTTTACCAGACTTTGCAATAAGCGTGATGTCAATACGAGTATTGCATAGGGAGATTGTCGTTGTCTTGGTATGATCTGACTCATTCCTCTTCGCTACTATGTGTGATGCTGGATACTTGCTTGAGTAGGTAGGACTTGATACGTTCTGCGTCCTCTTTTTTGACACCAGGGATATTGAGATCACTGCTGTTGCCTCCCGCGGTAAAGATCTTGAGACTTGCCAGATTGAACCATCGCTCTATTAGGCCTTGAGTAACTTCTACGTGTTGTATTCGATTGAAAGGTACGGTTGTAAATGTCCTATTGATCCATCCTTTCTGATGAGAAACATCTTTATCTCTGAGCAGGTAACCTTGATGGCGTACACTCTGATAGGAGAATAGAACAACCGCTACTAGAAGAACACCTAACGCAATCAAGGGTAGTAGAAGCGTTGAGAATATGGCAATCACATTACCAATAGAAGAAATCAATGTTCCAACAGCGACCAACCCAATTATGACGAAGAACAAGAGCCTTCTCACGAGTAGGACGATGATGTAGGATCGCTGTATCGGTATGTAATCAGATACTTCAAGTGAGGGAAGATCCTCGATATTCTTTACGGAATTATTCCACATAAGATAAATGTAAACTAAATCTAAGATAGTTTTGCAGCAGATATGGAAATGCCCTACGCAACAGAACCCTACTTACATCGATTTAGCTCTGATATTTCAGAGATAGCACTTCCGGAGAGGTTTAATTTTCCATTTTACTATGAGCCACATAAGTTAACTAGATTAGCAGCAGAACAACTACAACGAGAGGTGATTCTGAATCCTAGCTTGGAGCATAATTTTGGGATTGATCCGACTAAGAATGGGTTGGTTATTGGGAAGATGTTTGGTGTACTAGTTGTCCGAGATAAAGAAGGGAAGATCGGATTCTTGGCAGCAGTATCAGGTAAGTTAGCTGGACGGAATGATGTGAAAGGATTGGTCCCGCCGGTATATGATATGTTGACTGATGAGGGCTTTTACCGAAAGGAGGAACTTACAATCAATGACATCACCTCAGCCATAGAAAGGATAGAGGAAGATGAAAACTATCAGAGATTAAAAACCGATTATCAGACTTTGTCTAAATCAGGAGAAGAACTCATCGCTGATCTCAGAACACAATTCAATAAGGCACGAAAGGAAAGAAAAATAATCAGGAAGGCAGCAAAGGAATCACAGAGTGAATCAGACTATGCTCTACTGCATCAATCCCATAGACAAGTAAGCCTCGATCAACAGCATAATATCAAACGCGAACAAGCAGAGTTAACTGGTAAGATTGCAATACTCAATCAAGAAATGAGCAACTATGAGAATGAACTGAAGGCATTAAAACAACAACGAAAAGATAAGTCAAGAGCCTTGCAGAGAAGACTGTTCAATCAGTATCAATTCCTCAATGTGAAGGGTGAGATCAAAACGTTATTAGACATATTCGAAAAGCGAAAAGAAGAAACACCACCTGCTGGCGCAGGAGAATGTGCAGCACCAAAGCTCCTCAATTTTGCATTTCAGCACGGACTGGATTGCATCTGTATGGGTGAATTTTGGTGGGGACAACCACCGAAGTCAGAGATCAGAAAACATCAAGCATTCTATCCAGCTTGCCGAGGTAAGTGTGAGCCAATACTATCACATATGCTCCAGGGGTTGGATATGGAGGAGAACCCAATGCTAAAAGGACCGGACTCAGATAAGACCATTACCATCATCTATGAAGATGAAGCAATGGCTGTGATCAATAAGCCAAATGAGTTTCTTTCAGTACCTGGTAAAAGTATTGAAGACTCAGTCTACTTCCGGATGAAACAACGTTATCCAGATTCTAAGAGCCCGTTAATCATCCATCGATTGGATATGTCCACCTCAGGGATACTGTTGATAGCTAAGACCAAAGAAGCCCACAAGCATTTGCAAAAGCAGTTTCTCAAAAAGAAAGTGGAGAAGCAATACATTGCTGTTCTTGATGGAGAAGTAACAGGAGAAAGTGGAGTCATCAAACTACCGCTAAGAGTAGACCTAGACGATCGGCCACGTCAACTCGTTTGCTACGAGCATGGTAAGGGTGCAGAAACACATTGGAAAGTCCTCAGTAAAGAGAACGGAGAAACACGAATACAATTCACTCCGATCACTGGTCGAACTCATCAACTCAGAGTACATGCTGCTCATCAAGAAGGATTAAATATCCCAATCAAGGGTGATGATCTGTATGGCACAAAGGCGGATAGACTATACCTACATGCTGCCTACATTTCACTTGATCATCCGATCACTGGCGAAAGAGTTTCTTATCATTGCGATCCTGAGTACTGAATTTTTGGTTTGTCCTAGACTATCTAACAAGAGTAATATCACCCGTCAAGATTTCTGTTTTTTCGTTTTCGTGGATTACTTCTATGAGGTAGACATAGACTCCGACCTCAGCTGGCACTCCATCGAAGGTGCCATCCCACCAAGAACCAAAACCACTATGGATTGAAAACTTATCAGTGAAGTAAATGAGGTTGCCCCACCGATCATAGATTTCATACTTTATGATACAGATATCATAGAGTTCTGTAGTTGCGATAGAGAACTCATCGTTGCCACTTACACCACAAGTAGGGCAGAAGATGTTGGGCACAAAAATGGCACAATCAGGAATATCAATTTCAAATTGAAAGGGGACTCTACAACCTTGATCGTCGTCCACAAAGATGGTATGCATACCAGGCGAAACATTATCAAACGTATTAGACAATTGAAAGACGCCTGAAGAGTCAAGGGAATAGGTCAGAACGCCATCTGCATTAATGGCAAATATTTCTATGGATCCAAATTTGTCGTTGCAAGTGGCGTCTGTGATGATGGCATCATCAACTTCTGTTGTAAAGATATTGTCTAGAGTCACTATGGTATCGGCTCTACAATTATCGCTATCTATGACGCTGAAGGTATAACTACCAGCAGAGAGATTTTCAAAGATTGGTGATGTTTGATTGGCTAGGTCTTCAATTTGATAAGTTGGCATTCCATTGGTGGTAGTAGAGGTTAATTCTACACGTCCATCTGCACTGTCACAAAATTCATTTTCAATCTGTACATCTATGGTCGGGATGATACTGGGTAAGACCTCAACGTCATATGAATCAGTACACCCATTATTATCAATCACAAAGATGGTGTACTCTCCAGGTGGTAAATCTTCAAAAGTAGGTGATATTTGAGATTCACTAAAAGCATTGATACTATATATGTTGCCCATAGTAGGAGTTGCCTCT
>CALISO010000059.1 GCA_938041445.1 uncultured Saprospiraceae bacterium | reverse complement strand
GAGTAATTTACTTTCTAACGTATTCAAATCGGATTTTTTAATTTTTCGTGCAGCGGATGGTAAAGGCTTGGATATAGTAGGATGTATCAGTTCATATTTTAATCTAAAAAATTTAGACTCATGAAATACCTATCACTATTGTCCTTTATTGGCATTTTATTGTTCGCTTCTTGTAATGAAGAGCTAGATAGCGAAGTCAATGCTGTAATTATTAATGATAAAAAAATCAGTGCTATCACACTAGATGGTCGTGGATTCGAACGCTTTTATTATGATGAAAATGAAAACTTGATAGAAGTTCAAATTGATTATACCGCTTATGACCCAGTAACTGGCGAGCAAGGTACAGTCATTAGCTCTAGAGAATTTCAATATGATACTGAGGGAAAGCTTGATTTTGTATTACTGAGTAATGCAGATACAGTAGACATCAGTTATAGTCAAGATAATCTTATAGTCAGTGGGTTCCATCATCAATATGATGAGGCCTATATGTTATATAGTAAGTACAACGCATATGGACAAATGGGAGTAACGATGGTAAATGAATTGCCTATTAATCATTGCTTTTTGACGGCGAACTATGATTCAGAAAACAACTTTATCTCAGCTGAAAAAATTACTGGGGAGATTCTTGAAGATGGTTGCCCTGGCTTTTATTATTTAAGCCAATATTATGGTGAATATACATACAATACTTTTCGACATCCATACAGTACTTTACCAATAGAAGCACAATTTTACCTTTATCAAAAACCATTTGTCAATTGTGTCTCTAGCATACAGAGAAGTAATAAGCGGATAGAATATCTATATGAATATGATGAAGATGGATATCCGCTTACATCAGAGGCTATGACGATTTTTCCTAGTGGGCCGGATACGATATTCCACGGGGTAAAGACGTATATTTATGAATAATGACTACATGAAAAAACTACAATCATGAAACAGTCAATCATTAATCAATGCTTACAAGGTGATCGTAAAGCATACCAAGAGTTGTACAATGAGACTCTTCCTTACATCATCTATCTCTGCCGCCGCTATCATATCAAAGACGATGTTCTAGAAGATATGCTTCAAGAAATATACAGTGATATGTTTGTCGCTCTGGGCAAATATGATCAAAACAAAGCACCGTTTATCCAATGGTTTAGAAAAATTGGATTGAACAGAATATTCAAAAGTTTTAGAACTCACAATTTCGAAATGGTGAGTATTGAGCCATTTACAGAACAGCTAGCTGATAACGTCAATGAAGCTCAAGAAGTTGAAGAGTCAATCATTCAGAAATTAGTCGAACAGTTACCTATTGGTTACAAGACCATCTTTAATCTTTCTACAGATGGATTTGATCATGACGAAATATCAAATTACCTAGGAATTTCAAAATCTACATCTCGATCACAATTAGCTAGAGCTAAAAAGATGTTACGCAATCAAATTTTACAACTTAAATATTCAGCGCAATGAACAAGTTAGATAATAAAGATTTGGAAAGATTTACTTGGGATGCAATGGCTCCAGGTATAGAAAAGAAAATTCAAAAAAAGAAGGCTGCTGGATATATGAAAATTGTAACTGCAGTCGCTATACCAGTAGTATTCATATTCAGTATTTTGAATATGTCGATAGATACGCTGAAACCATCAGAGACTCTTTATTCTCAGGTTGGACAAGAATGTGAATTAGTAGCTGCTCCTGAATTACCTTTAGCAATAACAAAGTATCAAGATGCGCAGGCCACTCTTAATCAAGTAGAGGAGTCTAATGACTTAGATGTTGCCAAAGACTTTAAAGGCCAATTAGAAAGTGAAACGACACAATTGGTTAGAAATGTAAATCGAACAATTGTACTAGATAATGTAACGTCTGACTTAGCAACGGTTCCGAATGACGAACAACAACTAGCGGAAACTAAACGCTTTGATTTTCCTTCAAGTAGGAGAGCCAGCACTCCTTCTATAAGTATTGAATCCCCAAGTGAGGCTTATGTGAACGTATCTATTGGTGAAGTGAGACGGATTAATCAATTGTTCAGTGTACTTGAACCGGCTCCAACCAATTATGACGTAAGTATCATTCATAAGAATCCTATTGACACTAGTCTATTAGTTAGCATCAGAGGCACTAAAATGATTGAGACTACCTTTGGTGGAAATCACTTATTCAATCATCCCGGGACATCTGTATTAGGTACTCAGGTAAGTTTTGGCTATAAGGTTTATGTGTATGATTCACAATATGTAGGATTAGGGTTTGGTATTGAGAGGTTAAACTTCAACACAATATATCCAAATCTTGGAGGCGTGAATGCAGGTAAGACTAGTCCTAACAGTCACTCAACGTATAATGTGGAATTCTACTACGGTTATACACTAGAACGACGACGATTTCATATTTCACTTGAAGGTGGAATGCATTACAATTTTATGCGATTTTCTGAGGGCAATATTTCAGCTCCAAATAATGAAGATGTATTTATAGATATTATGGGCGAAAACTACTTCCACACAAGTTTTGGGTTATCCTTGATGTTGCGGGCAAGAGTAGATTACATTGTCACACCAAGAACTTCAGTATTGATTAGGAGTGGCTACAGACAAGCAATTAATAATTGGTATAAAGACGATAGCGTTGAAATTAAGCCAAGTGTTGGGAATCTAGAAATCGGTTTAAGTAGACGATTCTAAAGTTGATTAATTTTTTAATAATTCCAAAGGGCAGGTACTAATCAATACTTGCCCTTGTTATTTGTGAATGACGAATTTATATTGCTTTTACTTACTTTCCTCCAGAGGACCAGTATCGGGAATTGGCAATCTATATGTACTATCATTTAGTTGTTCTTTATTTGTCCAGAGATATTTGACCTTTTCCCATCGGGTCATATGTCCTTCTGGATTATCAGATTTGATACAATCTGGACCTCGACCTGTTCCTTCATATTGTAGAAAGATGTTGTCTTTGACATGGATGAATAAACAACTATCACTAAGAGTTTCTACGAGTGTTGATGTGGGATTATGCTTAAATGTATATTGATATTGGCCCCAATTTTTGTATTGATAACCGATCTTAATATCATTACCTTCTACTTCTATCTGATCGCAATTGATGTCTTTTAGATATGACCTAACCTTATCTACGTGGTAATTGTTCCATCCAATATCCATCAGCATTGAGTCTTTTTGTAATCGTCGTTCTCTGTCGTCATTGCTAGAGAAAGATCGTAGGCTATAGTGTCCAGGTTTATCGACTTTAATGCTGCTAATATGTCTCACATATTTATCAAAGTCAACAGCATAGTTTACCTCGCTATCAGTTGATGATGTCATAGTTAGGTATCGGCTGAATGATCTAAACTCATTTTCGTGATCGTAGAAGTTCTTGATCATCTTATCTCCTAGGTCAGTGAACATAGGTTCTTCATATGGAGTCACTTCATCCTCTTCAAAGAAGTAAGGGTTCTTACCACCCATAATTAGGAAGATGTCAATGAAGAACATCATAAAAGCTCCAGCAAGTATAATGAATACCCCCAGCGAAATGAGACAACCTTTGATGCTAAATAGACAGCCCTTCATATATGGTGTTCTTTGCTAATCCTTATAAAACAACCACTTTCCGATTTCCTTAATGTTCACCTTCTTACCGTACATTAGGATGCCTACTCGATAGATTCGTCCTGCTATCCAAGCGAAGAAAATACATGATATGATCAAGATGAGTATAGACAATGCCACCTGCCACATGGGCGGATCAAATGCAAGTCTTGCTGGCATAATGATCGGCGATATCAATGGAAACATCGAGCCGAATATTGCCATATTGCCATTAGGATTATTGAGCACAGGTTGCAGCATCATAAATGCAATGATGACTGGCATACTGATTGGTATCATCAATTGCTGACTCTCTCCCATATCATCACCAGTGGCTGACCCTACAGCGGCAAATAGACTTGCATAGATAAAGTAACCACCAAAAAAGAACAGCACAAAAACTGGAATGATGAGAAACCAGTTGAGAGCTTTGAATTCCTTAATATACTCCGCAATGCCACTTTCTGATAAATCAAAGTCTTTAGTCATTGCTTCTACATCTGCACTGCCCATACCTGCGTCCATTGGGATATCACCTCCCATAAAGTACTGAACGCCAAATAATATTGCTGGAACCAAGATGAGCCAAATGGCAAGTTGTGTGAGGCCAACTCCACCTACACCGAGGATCTTACCAAGCATCAATTGGACTGGCTTGACCGAGGAGATCATAATCTCTACAATTCGATTGATTTTTTCTTCCATTACCGATCGCATTACCATACCTCCATAGACGAAGATGACCATATACATCATAAAGCCCATTAATCCTCCTAGCATCGTTCCGATAAGGAGACCAGTCTTACCTGTGGATTTAGGTTCTTCTCCAGCCGCGATTTGATCTAGCATCTCGCCGTTTTCTAGATCGATATCCGTGTCAAAACTTTTGTATGTATCCATACTGATATCCGAAGTTGCTATCTTCTTATCCTTAAACTGCTCTGCCATCGCATCCTCAATATTATCAATCGTACCAAGGCTGAGTTTCTCCTCAGAGTAGTAACTCAGTTGATAAGCATTTTCACTCAGGGAATCTATCATAGGTAAGATGACCAAGATGTCACCGTTCTGATCAGCATAGTTGACCTTGAGAGAATCCACAGGGTCATTGACGAGTTGGTAGGTCAGTGTGCTCGTATTCAATTCAGAAGCATCATTGATGATACCACTCTGATCTTTGATGAGGATGTGCTTGTTCTCTTCACTTCCTTTTTTGGCAAAGTAGACAGCCACTAGCATCAATAATCCTATACCTACAGGTGTCAGTATAGTGGCAAGGATAAATGTCTTTTTGCGTACACGGGTGATGTATTCTCTCCCCGCGATTAACCATATCTTGCTCATATTATATTCGATTTACTTGTTTGATGAATATATCATTTAGTGTTGGTAGTACCTCATTGAATGCCTTGACCGTATTGCCAGATTGGATTATTTCTGATAGTACATCATTGGCCGTGTTTCCAGATTTGATTTTTATAATAGAGCCATTATCGCCAGCTTGTCTATAGTCATAGCTTAGTCCACCGGTCGTGATAGGCCTGTCAGTATAGACATTGAAGAGTCCTTCTTTGAACTGTTGTTTGACATCAGTCACTGACCCTGATAAAATGACTTGACCCTTCTCTACGAGGACGATATCTTTGCAAATCTCTTCGACTTGTTCCATCCTGTGAGTAGAGAAGATGATACTTGTGCCTTCTTCATTCAGCCTGTATATCTCAGACTTCATAAGGTTGGTATTCACTGGGTCAAGACCCGTAAATGGCTCGTCGAGTATGATGAGACTTGGCTTATGTAATACTGTGGCGATGAATTGGACCTTCTGCTGCATCCCTTTGGAGAGCTCTTCGATTTTCTTTGTCCACCAGTCTCTGATCTCAAATTTTTCTAACCAATATTTTATTTCTCTACCAGCTTCTTCTTTGGATAGTCCTTTGAGTTGAGAGAGATAGACAAGCTGTTCGCCTACCATCATTTTCTTATACAGGCCTCTTTCTTCAGGTAGGTACCCTACATCCCTTATGGCAGTTTCAGAGATATCTTTACCATTGAGTAGGACTTGCCCACTATCGGCTGCTGTGATACGTGTGATGATTCTGATAAGTGATGTTTTACCGGCGCCATTAGGCCCGAGTAGTCCGAATATACTCCCCCTGGGTACTTCAAAGCTGGCATTATTGACGGCTTTATACCCAGAGTATTCTTTGACAACATTTTTGATTGACAGTACTGATGACATATTGATAATTATTGTTGGTTGCCTTGCGGCAAATTGTAGGCTTCTTCAGGTGACGATTTCTCAAATAGATTTAAGATAATATTGGAATAGTATCCTATCATAAATCCTGCAATGATCATCAGATAAACTAATCTAGTAGAGATATGACTATCTGTGATAACACCGAGGATAAACTTAATAATGACTAAGGCTAGTAGCGAAAATACTACCGCATACAGTGGCCTCAGCAAGTAGAAAAAGTAGTAACCCATTTCGCGTAAGCGTTCAAATAGTTCAGTGGGTAATCCATGACCGATGGCCATCGCTGTCCGATACAATTTTCTAGTATAATACATCGAACTGCCAACAAGTGCAGCGCCAATCGTCCCTAGAATACTCATCAATCCAATACTGAATGTTGAAAAATAGACCTGATGTAGCATCGCGACTATGCACAACACTACTCCATCTATCATCAAAAAGATCAAATATCCAATCAGGAAATTGAAGTTGTCTTTGGATAGCATGCCTCTTTCTTGATTACTCATACCTAAGAGATTCTATTGGGTCTAGTCGAGAAGCTTTGAATGCTGGGTAGATTCCCGAAATCACCCCGACGAATACACAGGTAAATATACCAAGTGCAATCCAATTGATTGGCAATATAAACTTGCCACCTATCAAGAGTGCAACACCGTTCCCTAAGGCAATTCCCATCAAGATGCCAACAACACCGCCTATGAGACAGATGAAGACAGCCTCTACGAGAAACTGAAATAAAATACTATTTGATGGTGCTCCCACGGCTTTTCTCAATCCAATTTCTTTGGTTCGTTCAGTCACACTGACAAGCATAATATTCATCAATCCGATAGCCGCTCCGAGTAATGTCATAAAGGCAATCGCCATCGTGGCAAGTCGGATTTCACTCGTCATATCCTTGAGCTTATTGAGGATGCCATCACTCTTCCTTATCCTGAAATCATTTGGCTGACCAATGTTAATCTTTCTCACATTCCTCATAATGCCTATTGCAGCATTTGATGATTGGTCTATGGTATTAGATGCTAGGACACTTGCTGTGATCTGAAAGTTGCTTTCGGCATTGGCGTAATACTTCTTAGCGGTGGTAACTGGGATAAATACTCTACGATCTCCTGAATCTGAAAATGTAGAACCTTTATCTGCCAGGACTCCAACAACCTTATACTTAGCGTTGTCAATCTTCACGACTTGGCCAAGTGCCATCTCATCCTGACCTCTGAATAGCATCTTGACGATATCCTTTCCGATGATGGCGATATGTGTACTTGATTCAATCTCTTTGACATTGAAATTTCTTCCTAGAGCTAGATCATAGTTAGCAACGGATAAGTAGGTATCATCTACACCTACAATCTTGACTGTTGGATTCGTCTTTTCGTCTTGAAAACTGACTGTACCACTACCTCCACAGTATAGAGAGATAGAGACAAGGCCAAGATTTCTCTCGGTATACTTTTCTTTGAAGTTGTAGGCCTCTCTGAATGAGATTTGATCTGCCTGCTTTTGTCTACGACCATTTCGCCTAGAATCTATCTGCTCAGCACCAGGTAGGATAGAGTATGAGTTAGCCCCAATCCTATTGAAACTATCACTCATCGAAAAGAGCAAGGCATCAATAGCTGTCAATATCCCTACTAAGCAAGTGATCCCTATTGCAATGATGAATAAGGTGAGCACCGACCTCAGGATATTGGACCTGATAGACCGAAAAGCAATTTTGATATTTTCTAAAACATTCAAGACTGCTAAGATATATCCTTAGAGGTGAGATAGGAGGTTTTTTCGATTGAGAGCAGGTTGGAGAGGATGAAAACAGAGTTTCTATAACTTGGATACCATCTCTACCATTGAGTTCTCATATAGTTAGCATTATTCTAGGACTACAACTATTGCTTCTGCTATTGCTGGACTTGGCATTGCTTGAGTGCAATCAGTCACAAAGGTGATGCTATCAGGCACTGAAGCTACATTGATCAATAAACCTGGAAGGTCCTCAGATGGCCATGTAATAACTTGATGGGTTCCTATCTCTCCATCTATTTCTACACCAGCGTTATCTGTTAAAGTCACATCTAGGGTCATCTGTCCCTCCCAATCACACACGGCATTGCATGGACAGAAGGCATTATTCAGGGACTTAATTAATAATTCAGAGCCATCTGGCAAACAGTAAGTCTCATTAGCCATAATGGTAAATGGCGTATCATAATCCACTGTAGTGCAGTCAGCACTCCGAGTACAAGAAAGTATTGATAATGTCAAAATGCTGACTGCTAGTAAGAGCGATAGATTTTTCATAAGTGCAGATTGTTAATTCTACTTTTATAGACGTTGATGGATATTCACTTGGTTGGGTCGAAGGCTGAATTAATGGTGCTTTCGATTCAAAAATACTATCTTTATCATTCCTTAAAAAAGTGGAGGATGGTCTACAATTGTAAACCATCCTCGCTTTCCTGGCTAACCTCTTACGAGACTAGCAACATCCTACTCCACAAGAACCACCTCCACAACATCCAGGGAAGCAGCATTCTGCAAGTAGTAATGCACTTAATAATACCATCATAATTAAAAAATTGATTGGTGAAAAAATAAGCTTCTTCGTTTCACTTAATATTTTTTAATAGCGGATTGAGGACATTGCCTACAATCTGATTGACAGCATTAGTCTTAACCATCGTGAAGCAGCATAGTCCAGATTCGTTGGTGCAACTAATCATAAGAAATTTCTCTCCTGCTTGTAGGTTGAATTTTTTTCTAACGTCTTTTGGGAAGACAAGTTGGCCGCGTTCGTCGAAGCTCACTACAGCTTCTATCTCACAACATGAGGTGCTATCTGCGATGTCTAAATTTATCATAGTTCAAATATAGACTAAAAAATCAGAAATATCAGAAATATCAGATTTTGTAAGTTGAATTGTTAACTCAGTTAACTGCTGGTGAAATAGGCTTTCCTTGAGATCAACCTTATCCAATAAAAAAAGGGTAACTGCAGATGCAGCTACCCTTAATGCCTGTATTAATTCACCTTCGATTGATAGTGTTCAATTAAAGTCAGTTTATCTCATTATTCAGATGATCGCTCGTAAGAAAATCCTCCTGCTGTACCTTGAGACCAACTTGTAATTTTTAAGTCAAGTGCTATACTATCTTGTACAAGTAGCATTACAAGATCGATGCCTACTGCGTCTTTTGGTTTGTCAACTGCAGTTCGGAACATTGTAAATTCTAAGTTCTCAATATCGGCCGTAGTACCTACAGCCCACAGTGTACCAGTTGGACTTTCATCTTTATCAGATGATGTTTCTTCAACAACATTATAAATTTGGCCACCAGTATTTCCTCTAGTGATCCATACATTGTCGGTGATTCTGTCTTGGTTAGCGGCATCTGCTGGATTAGCACCGTCAGCTTTTGTGAAGGTTACTGTGTCACCAGACCATACGACGATGTCGGCTTCCATTTCCATTTCCATCTCTTCTTCCATCATTTCCTCATCATCATCACATGAGATAGTGGTTGTAATCAGCGCGGTTGCTAGCAATAGAAAAGTAAAAAATCTTAAATAATACATTCTGTTTGTGTTTAGTGATTTCGTTGAACGACAAATATAACAAGATGGTACTAGCTTAGTTGTCAGCTATGATTCTATTTCACATTAATTAAAAATGTAGAATAGACAAACCTCGATTTTACTTTATATGAATCACTGTCAAAGGCTCGCTATTATCCATTAGTGACACATCATTTAGAATACCAAGTGCTTTACAGTAAGTGAATTATTAATCAACTGCTTCAATGAATCAATACCGATTTGTAAGTGTGCATCCACATAGTTAGACGTCACATTTTTATCACTTGCCTCTGTCTTGACACCTTCAGGATCCATAGGCATATCAGAGATTAATAATAGTGCACCTGTGCTTATCTTATTATGGAATCCTACGGTGAAGATTGTAGCAGTTTCCATTTCTATCGCAATCGCTCTGATACTTCTCAGGTATTGTTTGAACTGATCATCGTGCTCCCACACACGTCTATTCGTTGTATATACTGTACCTGTGTAATAGTCAAGACCATGTTCTCTGATCGTTGTAGAGATAGCTTTTTGTAAGGCAAAGGCAGGCAGCCCTGGCACCTCTGGTGGAAAGTAATCATTAGATGTTCCTTCTCCTCTCACGGCTGCGATAGGCAGTATCAAGTCACCTACTTTGTTGGAGCTTTTGAGACCCCCACATTTTCCAAGAAAAAGTACGGCCTTAGGCATAATAGCTGAAAGCAAATCCATAATTGTTGCCGCATTAGGAGATCCCATCCCAAAGTTGATAATACTGATATTGTCATATGTCGCTACTTGCATAGCTCTCTTACGACCCACAACTTCTACATCATACATCTCAGCAAAATCATAGACATACTTGCTGAAATTAACTAAGAGAATGTATTCTCCGAATTTGTCGAGAGGCAAGCCAGTATATCTGTGTAGCCAATTATTGACGATTTCTTGTTTGGTTTTCATAGGAATATAGATTGAGGTGATCAGAATGTTGCATCTAAACTAATCAAACCAACGATGAGTTGTATAAACGTAGGATTAAATTTCTTTAGCTGATGGTCATTCCATTTGACCAATCATCTTTTTCGGGACTAATAAAGCAAAGAGATTCGTCGCCATCATCTGCCATCAGTATCATTCCTTGAGATTCGATACCTTTTATCTTCCTTGGGGCAAGATTTGCAAGTAGAGTGACTTTCTTACCGATGATTTTTTCTGGGTCATATGACTTAGCGATACCAGATACTACAGTTCGAGTTTCAAAGCCTAGGTCAAGCTCTAGTTTGAGAAGTTTATTAGTTTTCTTGACTTTCTCTGCTGAGACGATAGTCGCTGTTCTTAAGTCTAGCTTAGTGAAGTCATCGAATGCGATAGTTTCTTTCACAGCTGAGTGACTAGCAGTTGTAGCAACCTCATCCAAGATTAAAGAAGCATTTAGCTTGTCTACTTGAGCAGTGATTAATTCATCATCTATTCTCGTAAATAGGTGTGATGGAGCACTGATTTTATGACCAGCAGGTAAGATATCTTCACCGTCTGCTAGTGTATTCATCATTTCAACCCATTCGCCATCTTCTTTGAGATTTGGAAGATTGAGTAGATCTGAAAGTTTATCTGATGCAAATGGCAAATAAGGTCTAAGTACGATTCTTAATGCACCTACGTATTGAGTGACAAGCATCATTACAGTCTTCACAGCTTCTTCATCTTCCTTGATGAGTTGCCAAGGAGCATTATTTTGTAATAGCTGATTACCCATAGTTGAGATCTCCATTATGGTTTTCAATCCTCCTCTGAAGTCATACTTATGGACGTGCTCGTATACCCGGTGTATGTTGTCAAATAGTCCTAAAATCTCACCGTCATAGCAAGTCAATTCATCTTGCCCTTGTGGACCTTCAATTTCTGCCCAAGCATCATACTCAGGGAGTACCCCGTCATAGTACTTGTTGAGTAAGACTATAGCTCGGTTGACAAAGTTGCCTACATTATTTACCAGTTCGTTATTATTCGCCTCTTGGAATGTCTTCCAAGTGAATTCACTATCCTTGAGTTCTGGCATATGCTTGACCATACAATACCGTAGTGCATCTTCTCTACCTGGTAGATCTTCAAGATATTCATGAACCCAGACAGCCCAATTTTTAGAAGTAGAGATTTTTCTACCTTCCAGGTTCATAAATTGATTAGCGGGGACATTTACTGGTAGGTTGTAGTCTCCGTGTGACCGAAGGATTGAAGGAAAGATAATACAGTGGAATACGATATTGTCTTTTCCAATAAAGTGAACTAATGCAGTATCGTCACTCTTCCAATAGTCTTCCCAGTTTTTATTGTTATCCTTAGCCCATTGCTTAGTTGCTGAGATATATCCAATAGGTGCATCTAGCCAGACATAGAGCTTCTTCCCTTCACTACCATCTATAGACTGTGGTACATCGACTCCCCAATCAAGATCCCTAGTCATTGCTCGTGGGTGTAGTCCATTTTCTATCCATGACTTACACTGACCAATTACATGATTTTTCCAATCATTAGGGTCATGTAGTTGCTTCCCTTCTAAAGTACCTTCTTCGACCCATTCTTTGATCCAAGCTTCATCGTTGTTGAGAGGCAGGTACCAGTGGGTTGTTTTCTTTTTAATCGGTTTGTCACCGGAGATCTTCGAGATGGGATTTATGAGATCAGTAGGACTGAGTGTCGATCCACAACTCTCACATTGGTCTCCATATGCTTCTGCAAATGAACAGTTAGGGCAAGTACCCTGGATGTATCGATCTGCTAGGAATTGATTAGCCTTGGGGTCATAGTATTGCTCGGACTCACGAGTCTCAAATATCCCCTTATCATAGAGTGTGGTAAAAAATTCTTGAGATGTCTCGTGATGTAATTCAGAGGATGTCCGATGATAGATGTCAAATGACACACCAATCTTCTCAAATGTATCCTTGAATAAGTTGTGATACTTATCTACGATATCTTGTGGTGTGGATCCTTCTTTGAGAGCTTTGATCGTAATCGCTGCACCATGCTCATCAGAGCCACAGACGAATACTACTTCCTTGCCTTGTAATCTTAAAAATCTAGCATAAATATCAGACGACAAATAAGCACCTGCCAAGTGGCCAATGTGCAGTGGGCCATTAGCATAAGGCAAGGCAGCTGTAATTAGATATTTTTCGTAATGAGACATGTCGTGATAAAGAAAAAACAAACATACAATGATTATATAGAAAAATATTCTATATAAGGAATTTTATTATCTAAGCACCAATCATTTAACGAGCCTATAGAAACGAATAGAAATTAAAGTGATTATTGATGATCAACACTATACAGATTGTATGGATAATCTCCCCGATCATAAGCTTTCTAAAGTGAATAACCAGCATACTCATAAAGTAGGCGATCGGAATCAACATGTAATAAAGGCTATTGAGATTCAGTGAGCAAGACATCGTTATGATACCTATCGAGGAAGCTAACATCGCATACATCACTGCTAGCTTCTTTTTAACAGGTAAAGACTTTTTGATTTGAAATTTTTGAAAGCTGAATATGCTCATCAAAATCATTAACAGAATGAACCCCAAAAATCCTAAAACATACAAATTGGAGATTGTAGGCACTTCTGTGAAATGTTGTGTTATGTATAATTGTTTGAGTCCTTCGGTATTGATGAAGTAGTGGATGGACGCAACAATAATCCCACCACTGATCCCGCCAACCGTTATTTGTAAAAGCTCCTTCAGATTAAAAGTCCGAAGAGAGATAAATGCCACTATTAATGGAATGATTAAAAGCCCATAGATTGGACTACATATGCATGCGAATGATAACCAAAAACCAGACATAAAAAACTCTGTTTCTGGCTTATATTTTTTGTAGATAGCCATAAAATTACTTATCGCTAGCAAAGAAAGCCCGTTGCCCACAGTATACTGTGTCAATGTGAGATTTTCCAGGAAGATGGAGGTGAGCATAATGTAGATCATACCCGGTAATAGCGTTGCAACAACAGTCATCCGATGCTTATTGACGATATGATTGAGATGAGCTCCTTGGAGAAATATTAGGATGACTGCAATGATTGCTTGGAGTATGCTGTTTGGTATCAGTTGATTGATTGCTGATTCCCAATAAGTTGTACAATGTGATGAAACATCTAAAGAAGTGATACTTGAGAAAAAGGACCCAGCCCTGAGTAATATACAGTAGGGTAGTAGCATCAAGCTATTGAAAAACAAATTCCTTCTAAAAAAGTGAATCACAGATTATGAGAGTTTACTTCCCAAAATTAATAAAAAACCTATGGGGCTTAACTATCAGCTTATTATTGCTTCTGTTTCAGTAGATTCTTTAGCTTCTTCCTCTGTCAAGTCAATCGTTTCTTCAGAGTTCACAGCATCTAACTCAATCTTAAGATTATTTATAATAAACTCTTGTCGCTCTCTAGAATTCTTCCCCATATAGTATGCGAGAATATCATCAATCTTAGTTCCTTCCTTGAGAATGACGGGTTCTAGTTGTATTTGATCACCGATAAATTCTCCGAACTCATCAGGTGAAATCTCACCAAGACCTTTGAATCGTGTAATCTCGGCTTTACCTCTGAGTTTTTTAATTGCCTCTTGCTTCTCAGTCTCTGAATAACAATAGAATGTTTGTTTCTTATCTCTGACTCTGAAGAGCGGTGTCTCCAAGATAAATAGATGATTATGCTTCACGATATCAGGAAAGAACTGCAAAAAGAATGTCAATAGTAGCAATCGAATGTGCATCCCATCAACATCGGCATCTGTAGCGATGATGACTTGATTGTACCTTAGTCCTTCTAATCCATCTTCGATATTGAGGGCATGCTGGAGAAGATTGAGTTCTTCGTTTTCATAGACGACTTTTTTCGTCTGACCAAAGCTGTTAAGAGGTTTACCTCTGAGTGAAAAGACTGCTTGAGTCTGTACATCTCTCGCCTTAGTAATTGATCCTGATGCTGAGTCACCCTCTGTGATAAATACTGAGCTTGCTAACTTCTTCTCTTCATCACCACGTTTATCATTGAAGTGAATTCTACAATCTCTCAATTTCTTGTTGTGGATATTTGCCTTACGAGCTCTCTTGTTTGCAAGGTCCTTGATACCTGCAATCTCCTTCCGCTCTCTTTCGGATTGTTGAACTCGCTTGAGGATGGCTTCGGCAACATCTTTATTTTTATGTAAGAAATTATCAAGGTGAGTTTTGACAAAATCACCAATGAACTTCTTAACAGAGTCACCTTCTGGCGCCATAGATAATGAACCTAGCTTGGTCTTAGTCTGTGATTCGAATACTGGCTCTTCTACTCTGACACTGATGGCGCCGATGATAGATTGTTGTACATCCTTGGTATTGAAATTTTTACCATAATGCTCTCTAATCGTCTTGACTATCGCTTCTCGATATGCTTGCAAGTGAGTACCTCCTTGAGTGGTGTTCTGACCATTGACGAAGCTATAGTATTCTTCACCATACTGATTTGCATGACTTATGGCAATCTCTATATCTTCTCCTTTGAGATGGATGATTGGGTAACGTAATGCTTCTACATCAGTCTTTCTAGTCAGTAGATCTTTAAGGCCATTCTTAGAGTAGAGGATCTTACCATTGAAGTTAAGTTTGAGTCCAGCATTGAGATAGGCGTAGTTCCAAAGTTGATTCTCTACATACTCATCTCTGAACCTGTATTTCTTAAAGATAGAATCATCAGCATAGAAGGTAATCCCAGTTCCGTTCTTTTCTGCAGTCTTGACCTGCTTACTTTCTTTGAGGAGTACACCCTTGCTAAATTCTGCAGAGACAGTCTTTCCTTCACGATAAGCTTGTACGACAAAGTTATTTGATAGGGCATTGACGGCCTTGAGACCAACTCCATTTAATCCAACAGACTTTTTGAATGCCTTTGAATCATACTTACCACCTGTATTAATTTTGGAAACTACATCAACAACTTTACCTAGAGGGATTCCTCTACCAAAGTCTCTTACTTCTACTTTTCCTTCACCGATTTTGATGTCAATCTGCTTACCGTGGCCCATCACATATTCATCGATACTATTGTCTATAACCTCTTTGAGCAGGATATAGATGCCATCATCCATACTAGACCCATCACCAAGCTTTCCGATATACATACCCGGTCGTAACCGAATGTGTTCCTTCCAGTCCAGTGATCGTATATTATCTTCGTTGTATGTTACCTTAGTCATTGAGTATTATCTAATAAGTGTCTGTAATCTCGTGATGTAAAGGTATTATAATTTTGGTCATATGCCAAATAGTGTAATATGAATAAGATCGTATCTTTTTCATCCAATATTTAGGACATTTTTCGATCAATTACGATTCTCAAGAGTATTAATTCCAGGGTTATGTATCGAGGAGATGATTGTATCAAGTATCGTGAAAGTACACGTTATAAACCCTTTACGTTAATCAAGTGTTAATTCAACTAGAGAAACGTCTATCTTAGGGTTAATAACTGTTAATCTTACAAAGGAAATTTTGACTTAAAGCGTCTAAAAGATATGAATCAACTCAAAATAGCGATAATCCTCCTCCTAGCATTCGTTGCAATGAAGGGGAATAGCCAAGATCAAGCTGATAATCTTAGGTATGTTCAGTTCTCAGGAGTTGTTGTCACAGAAGACGATGATGGAGATATCAAGCCACTACCTTACACGAATATTGCCGTCCTGAATTCTAGTAGGGGTACTATTTCAGAATTTGACGGGTTCTTTTCTATTGTTGCTGAAGTAGGAGATACCATAGTATTCTCAAGAGTTGGATTTATGACGACTTCTCATGTCATAGCGGATACCTTGACACATGATTATTACTCTTGGTATCAGGTGATGTCCAAGGATAATATCCTTCTACCTGAGGCAGTTATCTATCCTTGGCCAAGTAAGATTCACTATAAGCAAGAGTTCTTAGCTTTGGATGTTAGTAACGATATGAGACGAAAGATGGAAGAGAATATGGCAGAACAGGTCCTCAAAGAAATGCGATATGAGCTACCGACTGACGGAACAGAATCCTACAGCTACGTCCTTCAAGATCAAATCTATGAGGCCAGATATTCAGGCCAATACAAACCGATGAATATCTTTAACCCAGTCTCTTGGGCTCAGTTTGTCAAGGCATGGAAGAACGGAGATTTCAAAAAGAAAGACGATGACAAATAAAGTTAGGACATAAAAAAAGCGTCAAAACTAACCCATAGAACTAAATCCTGATCATCTGATGGATTTACGCTTAAACTATTCTTCTTCCTTCCTAGACTCTTGAACAGGTTTGTTCCGGTAACTTGTCTTATTTCTAGCTCTGTCCCTGTCATTGCGATAAGATTGACTATCAGCATCAAAGGCGTTATACTTATCGATGATGGCCTTAACTATTCGGTGTCTAACCACGTCCTCGGACTTAAGTCGTACTAGACCGATCCCATCAATATCTGTAAGAATATCTAACGCAGTATACAGCCCTGACTTCTGATGTCTTGGAAGGTCGATCTGCGATAGGTCACCTGTGATGATACACTTGGCAGTAGGTCCTAGCCTTGTCAAGAACATCTTTATCTGTACTGAAGTCGCATTCTGTGCCTCATCGAGTATAACGAATGCATTATCTAATGTCCTACCTCTCATAAAAGCTAGTGGAGCAATCTCTATGACTCTATTCTGAATAAAATATTCAATCTTGTCAGCCGGCAGTAAGTCATCAAGAGCATCGTATAGTGGACGGAGGTAAGGATCAATCTTATCCTTCAAATCTCCTGGTAAAAATCCAAGATTTTCACCTGCTTCAACTGCAGGTCTTGTGAGAATGATCTTCTTGACAAGTCTATTTTTGAGAGCTCTGACTGCGAGTGCAACCGCTGTGTAAGTCTTACCTGTACCTGCTGGGCCAATAGCAAAGACTACATCATTCTTCTCTGAGGAGTCTACAAGTTTTTTTTGATTGACTGTACGTGCCTTGATTGCCTTGCCATTACGACCGTGAACAATCGTTTTGTTACCAGCGGATTGACTTTCTTCTTCGTCTGAGAGTGGAACATTACCATTTAGTGCTTTGATGACATCAGCCTTAGTTAAAGATTTATTTGACCTGAGCATTCGGATGATGAGCTCTATTTTAGTCTTGGCTGCTTGGGTATATTTTTTGTCTCCTTTGAGCTTGATGTTATTTCCCCTCGAGGTAAATTTTACATCAGGGAAGGCATCTTGAATTAACTTGAGATGCACATTTTGCTGACCTACAAATTCAGAAGGGTCTATTTCTCGGAGGGTAAGAACGATTTCACTCAATAGTTAATGTTGTTTTATGGTGTATATTAATATAAATAAGACGAATAATTGATTGACATAGTCACACTACTCAATAAATTAAGTGCCAACCATTATGTTAGTTTTTCAAGTGTCTTTATCCTTTCAATAGTTTCCAGCATTGTTGAATGGAGTGATGCATTTGCACAGACGAGTGAATGTCCATTCAAGTGATTATCTCCACCTTCATATCCTGTAATCATCCCACCAGCCTCTGATATCAATAAGTTGCCGGCGGCTACATCCCAGATATTAAGATTTGATTCATAGTAAATGTCCAACTTGCCAGAAGCCACGTAAGCGAGATCAAGTGCTGCAGAACCAAGACGTCTAACTCCTCTAGCTGATCTGAGTATTTCAGTAAGCATATTTAATGAAAACTCAAAGTCAAAATCTCTTTCATAAGGAAACCCAGTCACAACAATTGCTTCATCTAGTTTGTCAACATTACCGACTGAAATTTTCTCCTTATTTGCATAAGCACCATAACCCTTGATAGTATGATAGACGGTATCTTGAGTGATATCATTCACGACACCTAAGACGACTTCACCATCTACTCTTAGCGCAATACTTGTACTGTAGTGGGGGATACCTTTCAGGTAATTAGTTGTACCATCGATTGGATCTATGATCCAAGCAAGTGGAGCATCAACGTTCTGTACGACAGTATCTTCTTCTGTAATGAAAGCAGCATTAGGGAGAATTTTCTTGAGAGCTTTGACTATTCGCTCTTCTGCTGTAGTGTCAACATAGCTCACTAAACTGTTATGCTGCTTAGTGATAATATCAGAAGCCGACACCTTAGTCACTTGATTCTGGATAAATGTCCCTACACGTCTTGTGATTTCTAATACTTCTGCTCGTAGCAGTTCAAGGCTGTTGTGCTCTAGCATAGATTATAATTAGCCCATTTCTGAGACAACCTCTTTGACCTCAGGAACCATACGCTTAAGCATACCTTCGATTCCTGACTTGAGGGTCACAGTTGATGATGGGCATCCACTACAAGATCCTTGTAAGACTACCGTCACAATTCCTTCCTTGAAAGACTTAAATTCAATATTTCCTCCATCCATTTCTACAGCTGGCTTGACGTAAGTATTGAGGAGTTCTCTGATTTTCTTAACAAGTTCAGCATCTTCTTCAGAATACTCGTAGGAAGCACCTTGTTCTTCTTCGATCTTAGCCATTGCATCTGCAAATCCATCGCTTACCAGTACTTTGCCAGCTTCGACATAATTTTTAATCTCTTCCTTCAAGAGAAACATGATATCTTCCCAGGCATAATTGAACTCCTTAGTGACTGTCACGAAGTTATTTGAGATATAGACACCCTTGACATATGGTTGCTTGAATAGCTCAGTTGCTATAGGTGACCATTCATTGGCAAGTGCTTCCTCTCTAAAATCAGCAGTGCCTCTATAGAGCATCTTATTCGTGACAAACTTGAGTGACTCGGGATTAGGAGTCTGCTCTGTGTAGAGCATCACGGGGCTTTTAACTGTAGTGTCTTCCATATTTATAAAATAAACTTCCTTAAAGATATGTTTTGTGTATTGATTAAAACCATATTTGCCACTAGAATGTTTCAATCCTGCCGGCTTAATTGAAGAGTATCAACAGATAACTAAAAAGTGACAACAAACGACATAGAGCAACATAAGGCTCTAGCAGAAAGTATAAAATTCCAGAAAATCATTATTCCAGTTCTGATAGGAATAGGTGTTGTGGTATTCTTGATATGGAAGACCTTCGATCTAGAGGCTTTTAAATCCCTCAGTTGGAATGGGAAGACTGCGTTGTTTTTTGGCTTGGGATTGTTACTGTATGTTCTAAGGCATATTGTCCTTTCCTTTAGATTGCAAGAGATCTCTGACGGAGAATTTAGCTTCTTTAAGAGCATTGAATTGATATTTATATGGGAGTTTGCTTCTACAATTTCTCCAACATCTTTTGGTGGGTCCGCAGTAGCGATATTCCTACTTGCACAGGAGAAAGTCGGTGGTGCTAAGTCAATAGCGATGGTGCTCTATGCAGTCTTGTTAGATACGATTTTCTTCCTCGTTTCGATTCCGATTCTATATGGGATCCTCAGTAAGGCAGTTGTCAGACCTATAAGTGATCCTAAGATGGATATCTATACTGGCTCATTATTGGTCATCTTTATATTCACATTGGTCTACGGGACATTTATGTTGCTTGGGATCTTGAAGCCAAGATTTATTGGTGGATTCATTCTATGGTTGTCTAAGCGTAAGTGGCTACAACGATTTAAATCTAATATGCGAGAAACAGCGAAAGATCTGGCTGTTGCATCTCAAGAGCTGCGAACACAATCGATTGGATTTCATGTCAGGATGACCTTGTATACATTTGCAGCTTGGATACTGAGGTTCTTAGTTGTAGTAAGTGTAATATCAGGAGTTGTGCAAAGCTTGAACTTGAGTCTCTATGACATTTTTATCCTATTTGGCCGATCAGAAATGATGCATGTTATTACTCAGTTTAGTCCGACACCTGGAGGTGCTGGAGTAGCTGAAGGAATGTTTGGAGGTTTTTTCACTGACTACATCTCCACTAGTGTGGGTACGGTCATTGCATTGATATGGCGATTGATTACCTATTATCCTTACTTACTACTAGGATTATTAGTCATCCCTAACTGGCTCAGAAAGGTGATGAGGAATAGACGCGGTAGGAGTCTTGCATCATAAGATAAAAGAGACCAACATCTATTTACCTTGCGAAGTTACTGCTGCCAAAGCCTTTTGATGTTTTGGATTGATTCTCACAGCAGTTTTATAATCTTCTAATGCTAAGTCTGGGTTACCCAACAGTTCATTGGTAATTCCACGATAGTAGAATCCTTGATCGCTTAGTGGATTATTATTGACCAATATATTGAATTGGTCGTAAGCTTGTGATATAGAATCTTGTGAAAGCAATAAAATTCCTGTATTTAGATAAGCAGGTTCGTACTGCCGGTTAAGCTTCTTGATTGACTCATATAATTCAATCGCCTCAGCTTGTTGATTATGATTCTGTAGATAGAACGCCTTAGAATGGAGAGCGGAGATGTTGTCTCGATCTACTTCTATAGCTGCATCGTAATATTCTATTGCAGTCGGATCATCAATTGAGTCCAATAGATCTCCTAGGATAATCCAAGCATCTGTTTGCTCTGGGTCTAATTCAACAGACTTTTTAAAGCTAGCTATAGCATTATCCGTTTTATTGTTTTCTTGATTAATTAGGCCAATCATAAAGTATGCATCCGGATTTAAAGGATCTATGTTTAGGATTTTGTGAGCAAAGATTAATGCGTTTTCATAATCCTTGAGAATCATATAGTCTTCTGACAACTTTAGCTTAGTCCTAATGTCATTAGGAAATTGTCGCTCAGCCTTGACTAGAGTTCTTATGGCATTTTTACTCTGATAATAATCGAGATAGATATCAGATAGTAAGTAATGAAATGAAGGTTGAAGGCTGTCAATACTAATCGCTTCGCGGACATCTTTGATCGCGGCATCATAGGACTCTTGTTGGTATAAGTATTTTGCCCGATCAATGTATAGACTTGCATCATCAGGGCTTTGACTGATAAGAGCTCCCAGGCTATTGAGTACATTGTTCTCAGAATTAACCTCAGCCACCTGATCTCCCTTACAGTTAGTGAGTACTATTACTAGTAACAGTACTGACAGCCTCCATAGATACTTCATTAGATTTTCTATCAATTGTGATTATTTTGCTACAAATATAAGATGTCTACCTCAGTAGATTGCCCAATGCTTTCATCCCCATACGCATGACCTCGTCCTTGACGTCACCATCACCATCTCTATCTAGTAGTTTTTCAATCAAACTAGTTTGTGGTCGTTGTTGTCTTTCTTCTTGGACTGTGTTAGTTAGAAGATTTCTGATATCAGTAGCTTGCATATTATTTTGCTGCTTGACATTTCCCAAGAGACCGAGTGCTACAGGCGCTAACTTTACGAGCATATTCATAGAGTTGTTTCTATTGAGCCCACTTCCTTGTGAAATCAATTCTACAATTTTGAAGATGTTGCCACCAAATAGGTGACTCAATATACCTACGCCATCTGTAGCTTTTGACTGAGGAGCAGCTCCTGATATCAATTGTGATAAATCTTGGAGCACATTTCCTTCTGTATGGTCTCTTGTCAATGCACCCAGTATTCCTTGTAGACCTTGGTCAGATTGTGCATTCTTAGCAAGTGCATTGAACAGGGTAGACATTACCATCTTAGTTGCGGTGCTAGTTTGGTCTGTATTTGCTTGTGGCAATTGTTTGTTCAGAGAGTTGACTACTTCGGGATTGACCACTTGCTGGACTAGATCAAATAGATTCATTGTTGATGTATTTTTAGTGTTTAGTATTATTAAAATGAAATATCGATGTTATAACACTACTAAAGGGAAAATTAATTCAATAATATTTTCATATTACGATAAATTGTAATATGTTTGCTATCCCATGAAGTCGATTATAGCAATTTCCGTATTACTGCTGACATTTGCGTCCAGCGGGTTTAATGATCCTAACAGAGCTACTCGTTATATCGAGAAGTATAAGCACCTTGCGATCAGTGAGATGCATAGAACTGGTGTGCCTGCGAGTATAAAACTTGCCCAAGGTTTACTAGAATCGGGTTGGGGAGAAAGTACGCTTGCTGTTGAAGCGAACAATCACTTTGGTATAAAGTGTGGAGGCAGCTGGACAGGAGGTACACACTATGTGTACGACGATGACTATAAGAATGGTGAAAAAATAAAAAGTTGCTTTAGAGTATTTGCTTCAGCACATGAGTCATATATTGCTCATAGTGAGTTTTTAAGCAATCCAAAGAAAGAACGATATGCACTACTATTCTACTTCCCGCCTACAGACTATAAGGCATGGGCATATGGATTGAAAGATGCTGGCTATGCGACTGACCCCAAGTATCCTAACAAATTGATCTCTATTATTGAAAAATATGAGCTCTATCAATATGATGGAGATGGCGAGATTATTGCTTACGAGGCAGATGATAGTGCAATGCCTGATTACTCATACCTAGAAACAGAGGAGCACTCAGAAGTTGCAGAAGTTAACACCAAGAATACAACCCACGAAACCGATATGATAACGGAACGGAGAGGAGCAAATCGCTCCTCTCACTTTAATCAACGTGAATCTTCTTCGAGAAGAACGTCGACTAGAAGCAAAACCACAAGCCAATCAAAACTCGGTAAGTTATTTAATAAGAAAGATTCGGATCGTAGCCGTAAGAGGACTGACGCTGAATATCATATCGTAGAAGAAGGAGAACAGATGCGAGATCTTGCAAGGCAGTATGGCATCCCCTCAGCACTTCTCTATAGCAAGAATAGAATGCCACTCGGTACTCAACCACTAGTTGGAGAAAAAATTCAATTAAAAGGCACTGTACGTATTGGAGAAAGACCAAAGTTTGACTATCCCAGTAGAGGAGGAAGAACAAGTGAATTTGTCTTCAGCGGTAACGACTAGCCAATTCCTCATCAATTATAAGAATACGCATTACGATTATTAAGGAAGCACGCATTGTTGCTTTATGCCTAGTAAAGTCAATTGCATAGTTATTTGATACTACTGTTTCTTATAATTCCGTTTTCCATTGGAGCGAATTGCATTCTAGCAACCATATTCGGCTAATCGATTATTACTCCGTATTTTTATCAAATGAAAAGAATCTACCTAGCAATCATTGTCATACTTGGCTGTCTCAGTGTTGAGTCCACAGCTCAGAGCTTTTATTTTGGGCCAAAAGCAGGATTGTCTGTTGCATATCAGCAATGGAATCAAAGTGACAGGTCACCAATATTGACTCTGCACGGTGATCTTTTGGTCGAGACTACGGACTTTGATGGTAGAGGAAGCATCTTTGGACAGTTGGGATTTCACACAAGAGGCAGTGGTATCCGAGTTCGCAATTTCTTGAATAATAATATTGGTAATCAACAATTTAAGTTTAATAATATCTCGTTAGGTGCGGGCATTAAGAAGCGATTAGATATAGATGCTAGCCCAGTATATTATTATATGGCAGGTATCAGACTAGAATATACATTGTCCAACAATCTTACAGAGATAGGTAGCAATCAATTTACTGGTGGCTTTTTATTTGACCCATATGTGCGGGACTTCAATTATGGAATTACTGTAGGTGGAGGCATAGAATTTCAGGCGTTCTATAATGTGGTGCCATTTATTGAATTCAGCTTTATGCCGGACTTAAGTAAGCAGTATGATCAATTTGAATCTGTCCAGTTTCAAGATCCTGTGACTAATAATTTTGTGACATATGGAGCTAAATCAATTCGAAATCTTACGCTAGAAGTAACACTAGGAGTCAAACTTTTCAGAGAAGTCATCTACGTAGACTAATCAAGCAGATGAAGAAAAAGCGAAAAGAACAGCGATATGTAGACAAGCCTATTTATAGAGGCGGAAGGGCGGCTATGAATACTTTGATCAAGGAAAATCTAAAATATCCCCCCAAGGCTATTAAGAATAAGATCGAAGGGAAGGTTCACCTCCGATATGAGATTGATTATAAAGGTAATGTAGTCAGGACATCTGTGATCTCTTCTCTTGGATATGGATGTGATGAAGAAGCGGAGCGACTAGTGAAGCTATTAAAGTTTGAGATACCTAAGCTCCCAAGAAAGATGAGGCTAAAGTTTAATAAAACAATTAGAATCACTTTCAAACTGCCAAAACCAAAGCCTAAATCAAAGAAAAAAATAACCGGTAATGTAAACCTCACAAAGGGCCAGAAAATAGTAGCGCCTGGAGGATCTAAAGTCACGTATAGAATTACCCCTACAACAACAACGACAACTCAGCCTTCGAAGAAACCTACATACACATATACAGTCACAGTATCCTAATGTCACGAATCCAAACTATCGTCTATGTCTAACTCTATGATCAGAAGGTTGTTGATCCTAGGTGCCTTAGCGATAATGGGAATCTTGGTGACACAGACATATTTGCTTTATAGGACGTGGAATGCTAAGCAACAAGAATTCAATCAGACAGCGAATATTGCATTGCGAAGTGTGGCCGAGTCAATAAGCACTTACAGCGGAACAGCTCTACCAAAGTCCAATCTAATCCAACAACGATCGTCTAGTGTATATGCAGTCAACATTAACTCTGCTATAGATGCTAATGTCCTTGAAGAGTATCTAGAACAAGAATTCATCAATCTCTCACTGAACATCGATTTTGAATATGCGGTGTATGATTGTGGGAATGATGACCTCGTTTATGGTAACTACTGCGTATTAGATAATACAGAAGAATCTTCCTCTCCTAACAACTCAGATGCCTTGCCCAAGTTTGACGATTTGATCTATTACTTCGTGGTCAAGTTTCATAATAGGGAGGGATATTTATTGACAACAATGCGGCAATCGTTGATCTTAAGTGGGATTGCATTATTGGCAGTGTTGTTTTTTCTTTATAGTATTCACGTAATTCTTAGGCAGAAGCAATTGACAGAGCTGCAGAAGGACTTCATTAATAATATGACTCATGAGTTTAAGACACCAATCTCATCGATTAAGATAGCTTCAGAATTATTAAATAAGGACGACCGACTAGCGAGTGATCCTCGGCTGAAGAAATATAGTGCCATTATCATCGACCAAAATCATCGTCTCAATAACCTAGTAGAAAAGGTTCTAGATATTGCAAAGTTGGAGAGTGATCAGTTTAAGATCAAAAAAGAAGAGGTAGAATTGGGAGAGTTTCTTGCAAACATTGTTGACTCTCAATCAATTCACTATCAAAAGCAAGACGGTAAACTGATTTACCAGAATACCTCAGGTATCAAGACTGTTTCGGTTGATAAGCTGCACTTCACTAATGTCATCACTAACCTGTTAGATAACGCAAGGAAGTACTCACCTGATGCTCCTTATGCAACACTCAGACTTGATCAGCATCTAAGTCGCACTCGGATACAGATCCAAGATAAAGGTGAGGGAATCGAACCAGTATATCTGAAGAAAATTTTCGATAAGTTTTTCAGAGTACCCAAGGGTGACAAGCACGATGTCAAAGGGTTTGGACTGGGACTATTCTATGTAAAGAATATCTGTGAGGCACATGGATGGGATATTTCCATCGACTCCAAGGTAGGTGAGGGCACTGTTGTGACTCTACTTTTGTAAACATTACACTGTTAGGCATGAGATGCTTACATTTGGAGAAGTGAAAATGCAGATTCTTATATTGTCTTGGGTACTCTTAGGAGCAGTATGCCTTAAGGGGCAATCAGAACTATTGAATCCTGCAGATACTAGCTCAGTGAGCACAGAAGAAGCAATCAATCCATTTGATGTTGACCACATTCCAATCAGAAAGAACCAAATTGATCAAGGGGGGAAAGAAATTACAGGAAAGGAACAAGTAGAAAAGCACTTTGCATTGATTGTTATAGTCGGTTTGCTCTCCTTTCTGGCAGCCATTGTAACCCTTCAGAGAGACTTTTTTGGGTCGATATTTCTTTCAATTATCAGGCAAACAAGTCTTAGCGACTTATGGCGTGATCAAGGTAGAGGAAAATCGTTGGTGATTCGATTAGCCCACCTTTTCGGATTGGGATCTATTAGTTTATTTTGTTGTTTAGTGTTATTCTCCACCGTTGAAGGATATACACAATGGCAATTATTTGCAGCCATATTTGGCGGATTTGTTGGATACTATATTGTAAAGTTTATCGCTTTAGGGTTGATTGAGGCCATATTTACAACTCACAGCTCAGTTGCTCACTATATCTCACATATTACAATCACAAATATTTTCCTAGGTGTTGTATTGCTGATTACTTCCATTTTCATGGCATTTGGTCCCGAAACTTTAGTCGTATTATTAAAATATTTTGGGGGTATAGCGTTGATTATAGGAGTGTTGTTCAAGTTAGGAAGAACTACAGGCCAAATCAGTCGAAGTATCCTAGAACGACCATTTCAATATTTTATTTATCTTTGCACTCTCGAAATTGCACCATTACTCCTTTTATGGAAGGTTGTACTTTCGTAAAACTATTAAGTAAGATTTCTAAAGTATTGATGCCCAATGCCAGCAAATGTCAAGACGTCTGAGTCAAACGAATCTTATAATAGAATTGAAACAATCCTAATTTCTCAGCCAAAGCCTGAGCGATCGGTGTACTTCGATCTAGAGAAAAAGTGGGATATCAAAATCGATTGGAGACCGTTTATCCAGGTTGAGCCCGTTACTGAAAAGGAATACAGAAAGAATAGGCTAAGGCCAGATGAGTACACAAGTATCATATTTACTTCGTTGAACTCTATCGAGCACTTCTTCAGACTGTGTGAAGAGATGCGGGTCCAAATGTCACAGCAAACTAAGTACTTCTGCTTGACGCAAAGTATAGCTAATTATCTCCAAAAATTTATCCTCTACAGAAAGAGAAAGGTATTCGTAGGTACAAGACTCATTGAAGACCTTGAGAGCTCATTTATGAAGCATAAGGCTACAGAGAAGTTTTTACTCCCATGCAGTAACCTAGGGGCAAAGAAAGTGGTCAACTATCTAGATAAAATTAAAGTGGATTATCAAGAAACAATGATGTATCGCACAGTCAGTAGTGACTTGTCTGACTTGAGTGACATTACTTATGATTGCTTGGTCTTTTTTAGCCCACTTGGTATTATATCGCTTTATGAGAATTTTCCTGATTTTAAGCAGAATGATACACGTCTCGCTGTATATGGGAAGACAACTACAAAGGAGGTAGAAGGCCATAACCTAAAGATTAACATCTCAGCACCACAACCAGACGTACCTTCTATGTCTATGGCCATAGAAAACTATCTAAATAAGTCTAACAAATAGAAATTCCTGCATTGAATGACGGGAATGACTAAGAAGCAACTTCAATTTATTTCAAGTGTTGAGGAAGCGCTGACAATGGACCTGCCCGGGTGGGAGGCTCAAAAGTTAATGTCACCTATCAATCATCAAATCAATCCTGCCCCCACTTCAAGTGCTACAGAAGCAGGAGTAATGCTGTTACTCCAGCCGAATGAAGATGGATTTAATGTTGTCTATATCAAGCGCGGAAGTAAGTATGGTTCTGATAAGCACAAAGGTCAAATAAGCTTTCCCGGTGGTAAAAGAGAAGTGACAGACCAAGATCTACTTGATTGTGCTCTTCGAGAGACTGAAGAAGAAATAGGTGTCGACAGGAGGCAAGTCAGAGTGCTAGGAGCATTGTCACAATTCTTTGTGTTTATCAGTGGATTTATTGTTAGCCCTTTTGTCGGAGTGATTCCATCAGATTCACAATTTGTACCTGATCATGACGAGGTTGAATATGTCATACTAGCTGACCTAGATAATCTGCTTGATCCAGGTAGTAAGCAATATCGCTTCCACAAATTTGGAGAAAGAGTCATCGAGAAGAGTCCATATTTTGATCTAGGAAATGATGAAAAACTATGGGGTGCCACAGCAATGATGACAAATGAGTTTCTCAGTATACTTGACGATAAAGGTCTGTAGAATAGCGTTCTATAAGTTTCTATGCCGATTTTTTGTATTTTTACAGTAACTAAAAATTCCGCGATATGAAAAATTTCCTCCTATTCTTTGTGGTGTTTATTCTCTCTTCAATTTTAGGAAAGCTCAACGCCTGTTCTTGTGCATACGAGATTGAGAACTTTTGTGAAGGTCTAACTGAAAATGAATACATTTTTCTAGGTGTCATAACTGACAAGATTAATGAATATGGAATGACAGTGGATGTTATTGATAATATATTCCAAGAGATTCCAAATCAATCAATAGATATCTTAGGTCAAGATGGCCTTAATTGCGGCGAAGTATTGACAAATATGAACATTGGTGATACAATGTTATTTGCAGTAAACGCTGAGAATTTTTCAACAGAATGGTGGCCACATTTATCGCAAGATTTTTCTTGGACACTATCAGGTTGTAGTCGCAGATATCTCGCGTATGATAATGGTCAATTCAATGGTCCCATTACACCTGATATTTCATCTATGTCTTATGATGAGTTTTTGTCAAACTTGATTCCATGCATTGAGGATACGTTTATGCCAGTAGAGGCAAAGTTTGCCGAAGTTGGATCTGCGTGGAAATTGCGTGGATTATCTAACGAAGCTCCTAATCCTGAAAACAGTGAATCGTGTGAGTCGAGTGGCTGTGGAGGTAGCTATTGGGAGTATGCAGTCAATCGTAAAGAAATCGTCGAGGATAGAATCTGTAGTATACTAGAAGTACACCACGGGTCAGAACACAATCAGTTAGATAAGATTGCAGAGTACCCAATTTACGAGAGTGGGGGAGGTCAGGTATATTTCTATGATCATATGAGCGAAAGCTTTTTGTTGATGCTAGACTTCAGTCTTGAGGTAGGTGACACGTTGATTAACTATGCGCCAAGTTTAAGTAGCAATTATTCCCTTATCAATATTGGTTTTGATATAGAAGGTCAGCATTTAGCTGTAGTCACATCAGTGGATACTGTAGAATTTAATGGACAGCTCTTGCGCCAACAGACTTTTGGCAGTGTTGATGATGACAATCCATCCATCAATCATATTGTGGTTGAAGGTATCGGTAATATTGGTGCATTTTTTGGCGATCTAACTTTCATAACTGAAGAGAATATCTGCAAAGGGCAATTTCTTTGCTTCGAAGATGACGCGATGGAGTACTCTATCTTTGGTGATGAGTGTTCTTGCCAGTTTCAGGAGCAAATAACCAATGTTCAAGATATATCTGAAGTATCAGGGATCGAGGTCTATCCCAATCCTGTTCACGATGTATTGAATATTATGATGGCAGACTACTCAATCACACAAATCGAGATTGTGGATATGGGGGGAAGGTCTAGAATTTTGGTTAACAATGGTTTGACAAATTATACAACATTGGAGACTAACAACTTAGAGTCAGGTGTCTATTTGTTGATGATGGAGACATCTGGTGGAGAAAGGTTCTACGATAAGATTGTCGTAGATTAAAATTTATACAGTAACCATGTTCTTAGTCAGATTCTACCCACTTATATTTCTCTTGCAAGGGTACTGTCTATATCATGCATACAAGAATGGCAGCCAACAAAAGTGGTATTGGATTATTGTCTTTCTTCCTTTCATTGGCTCAATGATTTATCTGTATGAGAACTTTTACAATCGTAGAAATGTCGCTCAAATTCAAGAGACCGTCAAGACCACATTTGTTGCCAACTATCAAGTAGACAAGCTCAAGGGTCAGCTAAAGTATTCTGATACTGAAAGTAATCGAGTAGCACTTGCAGAAGAGTATATCAATCAAAGGGATTATGATAGAGCGATAGAGACGCTAAACCCATTGCCCAATAAGGGGAGTCATATTATTATGATGTTGATGTTCTGCAGTTATCATCAAGCAGAGTATAATCAGGTGATCAAGTATGCTAAGTTGATAGAAGATAAGAAGGAGTTTAAGAATACTCAGGAAATGGCTGCACTTGCTTGGTCTTACCACCATACTGGTCAACCCGATTTAGCCAAGCAGACTTTTGATCAATTGGACAGATCATTCTGCAACTACAATTTCAGGCTAGACTATGTCCAATATCTCAATGAAACAGGTGACAATACCGCTGCTAGGGCATTATCTGATACATTGTTAGATGAATTGGGATCAATGGATAGCTATGAACTCTCTATGAAGAAGGGCATCTACAAGCAGATCAAAGCGTACTCCAAGATTCTATAAACTATGCTTGAGCTGTGGGAGTAAAATTCAATGGCGGCATTGGATTGCCATCATCTGGAATAGATCCTCCACTTTGTTTTTCGTACTTCTCTATATTATCTTTCAATGCTTTGAAAAGTCTTTTTGCATGACTTGGTGTCAAGATTATTCTAGACTTGACCTTTGCCTTTGGAACATTGGGCACCATTCTTATAAAGTCTAATACAAACTCTGAGTTAGAGTGAGCGATGATTGCCATATTCGCATAGATACCTTCTGCGATATCTTCAGGCAATTCAATATTGACTTGGTTTTTCTTTTTTTCTTGAGCCATAGCTGTGTTTGATAAGTATTTTCGTAACAACAAAAATACGTGAATTTATCCGATTAGATTTGGTTGTATGTGAAGGGGTTAAGACGCATACTTAGTTGATGTGTTGCACCGTGTACGTGATATACTGCCATTCCATAATCAAGCTTGAATCGTTTGACATTGAATCCCACTCCTAGTGAAAATCCTGTGAGATCACGGAAGGTTCCTACTGAAAGTTGTCGATTAACTAAGTGGTTATATCCAGCTCTGAGTCTAAATTGCTCATTTGCGCCAAGCATAAACTCTCCTCCGAATAAGATGTGACTCATAAAATTTTGAAATTTCTGAGAAAATTCACTGTCTTCCTCTGTTTCTCCGAAGAAATCTGTCTCTATATTGTTAGGGTCATCGAATGAGAGATTCCACTGCTGCAGTTGGTGAAATGTTACATTGATTCTAAATGGTAAGTGAGACAATCGTTTAGAAAATCCCAATTGGACATCGTGCCTTGGTCTTTCCCTCTCTTCTGTAAATCCAGACAGGGTAGTTCCATAGTTTTTAATGAGTCCAGCTATTGCAAATGTATTGTCTGGATTGCTATAAAGAATTCCTGCATCCAGTCCAACAGCACTAGCACTGTAAGATTCATAGCTAGCTCTCATAAATCTGGCATTAAGACCTACAGTGATTCTTTCATTGAGTTTGCGACTTGCACCTATAACCATAGCTATCTCAGAGGCTTTGAAGTCGCCATTGATATTTCCAAACTCATCAGTCAGATCAAATGTGCCATAATTGATATACTGTATTCCACCATGAATCGATAGATTGAGACTATCAAGGTGTCGACCATAGTTGATAGCTCCGTTCTCAATCCCCGCAAAGACAAACGAATGACTGAAACCTACTTGATTATGTTGCTCTGAATTAAGGAGGGCAGGATTAGCAAATCCTTGTAAAATGTCATCGTCAGCTATTGTGATTAAGCTACCACTGAGGGCATTCATTCTTGCAGATGTAGATGTATGCACAAAGTCAAAAATCTTTGGTGTGCCCAATAATTGTTGACCCTGCAAATCCCAAATGCAAGTTGTCAGAATCAGAAATAGGAATGTTAGTTTTTTCATTCGTCGCCAAACACATTGATAGGTTTTACATCTCCTTTTTCGATTGTCCATATAGTTTGGCATATCGATAGGCTGTCACACATCATTTTCTTGATTAAATCTCCGCTCTCGTTGTATTGCTTAAGTAAGCCAACTTCATTTTCACCGTTGACATAGTTGCCTTCCCACTGGATGTTTCCGTTTTCATAATACTCCTTAAATGCACCATTTTCATTGTTGTTGACCATCGTGACAGTTTCCATCAAGTTACCTGTCTGATAGTATCTCTGGAGTTGGCCATTCATCTCACCATCGGTATAATCACCTGAAAGCTCTACACCACCGTCTGGATAGTATACGGTATAGGCACCATGAATGACGTCATCTATATAGTGCTCCTCTATTTCCATCGACTTGTCAGATCGAAAGATACGACGATAACCATTAAGTTTGCCATGATTGTATTCTGACTCTTCTGTAAGATTGCCTTCAGTATCAAATGCTTTGAAAAGGCCATGCTTTAGGCCAGCTTCGTCTACAAGATAACTTTCTATAATGTTTCCTTGATCATCTTTGACCGATTTGATATTCGATTCACCTTGGCAACTGATGATGCTCAGACCAAGGATGATGATGAGATATGGATAGATTCTTTGCATTTATCAGGTTGAAACGGCAAAAACTGAAAATTTGTGTGCAAAATATCTTATATTTTGAATCATGTACAATTACTTACATTACAACATTATTTCGCAGATTTGCGTAACAATAGTATATGTGATTGCATTTTATATTCTACACACCTTTTGGCAGCACTCTTTAGCATTTATGCCAATATTTGCAATTACTACAAAACAAACCAACAACATATGCATTACAACAAACGATTTAAGCTGAACACCATAGATATCACCAACGATAATATCAAGTGGAATCTATCACCATCGAAGTTGATTCAAGAGACAATTGAAAAAGGACAAGGGACTTTAGCTAATTCTGGTGCTTTAGTTATCGACACTGGGACATTTACCGGTAGATCACCTAAGGATCGTTATATCGTAGAAGACAATATCACATCTAAGAGAGTGGATTGGGGAGAAGTGAATATTCCTTTCACTCAACAGAATTATACTAAATTATATAAGAAGGTGACTACTTACCTTAATTCTCTAGATGAGCTCTACATACGAGATGCATATGCTTGTGCTCATAATAGATACCGCCTCAAGGTCAGAGTAGTCTGCGAATACCCATGGCAGAATCTTTTTGTGTATAACATGTTCTTGCGACCTCTTGAAGAGGAGATCGGGGAATTTATGCATGACTGGGTAGTCTATGCCGCACCAGGTTGCGTAGCTGACCCGGAAGCTGATGGTACGAGACAAGAAAATTTTGCAATACTCAACTTTACAGAAAAGAAAATCATCATAGGTGGTACAGCTTATACCGGTGAAATCAAGAAAGGAATTTTTAGTGCTCTCAACTTTATGTTGCCAACTGAGCAAGGAGTCTTCCCGATGCACTGCTCTGCTAATGTTGGTAAGAATGGTGACACTGCGCTGTATTTTGGATTATCAGGAACAGGTAAAACAACGCTATCAACGGATTCTGAGAGAAAGTTAATTGGAGATGATGAACACGGTTGGTCTAAGGCTAATGTATTCAACTTTGAAGGTGGTTGTTATGCGAAGACGATCAAATTATCTAAAGCAAAAGAACCTGAAATCTATAATGCTATCCGATTTGGAGCAATGTTAGAGAATGTCCCATACAAGGATGAGGATATGCGGGTCATAGACTTTGATAGTGAAGAGAAGACTCAGAATACAAGGGTCAGTTATCCGATCCATCACATTGATAATATTGTATTCAACAGTAGAGGTAATGTACCTACGAATGTATTCTTTCTTACTTGCGATGCTTATGGTGTGCTACCACCCATCAGTAAACTGACTCGTGAGCAAGCGATGTATTATTTCTTACTTGGTTATACTGCGAAGATTGCTGGTACAGAAGCCGGTATCAATGAGCCCCAGGCAACGTTCTCAGCTTGCTTTGGGTTACCTTTTCTACCATTGCACCCGACTGAATATGCTAATCTCTTAGGCCAAAAGCTTGATGAGGGGGACAAAGATACTAAGACAGGTATCAATGTTTGGCTCGTTAACACTGGTTGGTCAGGTGGAGCATATGGAGTAGGAAGTCGGATGGATCTACCTTATACAAGAGCAATGATTAGGGGTGCATTGAATGGAACATTGCTAGAGCAAACATTCCATACTGAGCCATTCTTTGGACTATCAATTCCAAAGAAGTGCAAAGATGTACCAACCAAGTATCTTAATCCAAAAGATAACTGGACTGATAAAACTGCTTATGATGATGCAGCTAATAAATTGAAGGGAATGTTCAAGTCCGCCTTTGAACGTTATCATGACTATGTAGGTGATGATGTCAAGGGGGTTCTGGTTTAAGCAACTTGACCATAAATTAAATCATAAGGCATCTTTGAACTTCAAACAATCAAGGATGCCTTTTTAGTTGTATCAAATTGATGGTTATTGCTTTCCGACAAAATCATCAACCAAGCTTTTAGCTTCTAGGATGGCGAGGTCGAGATCATCATTAATTATGTAAGTGTCAAAGCTTTCAGCAAATTGCATTTCAAGCTCAGCTTTAGTGATTCGTTTGCGTAAGCTCTCTTCTGACTCAGTGTCTCTAGCCATCAATCGCTTTTTTAGCGTCTCTAATGATGGTGGCTGTATGAAGATGACGAGACTTTGATCAGCAAATGTTTCTTTGATACTCAATGCTCCTTGAACGTCGATATCTAGTACTACGGTTTTACCCAGATCCCAGTTCCTTTCCAATTCGCTATAAAGAGTCCCATAGAATTGATCGGTATAGACTTCCTCATATTCTACAAAATCACCGTCATTGATTCTTTGCTTAAACTCATCTGGAGTCAGAAAGTAGTAGTCTGCTCCATCCGTCTCACCTTCTCGTTTCACTCGAGTAGTCGCACTGATAGAGAAGCCTAGATAGTCTAATCCAGACAGCAAGGCTGTCTTGATAGTTGTCTTACCAGCTCCAGATGGTGCTGTCAAGATGATAAGCTTTTGTTGTGTTATTGAGTGCAAGATGACGCGAAGATATTACAAGATATTGGCAATCTGTTCTTTGATCTTTTCTAATGCATCTTTCATATTGACTACGATACGCTGGATATTGGTATCCTGTGCCTTAGCTCCCATTGTATTAATCTCTCTACCAATCTCTTGACTGATAAAGGTCAATTTTTTACCCTTGACAGAATTCTTATCATTTAGGACTTCATTGAAGTAAAGTAAGTGTTGAGCTAGTCGAGTTTTTTCTTCAGAGATATCTAGCTTTTCTATGTAGTAGAATAGCTCTTGGTCAAATCTGGAATTGTCAATTCTCTCTTGTTCTAGTTCTTTTTCAATGTTAGCAGTTAGTCTCGCTCTGAGATTTTCGACTCTAGCGGCTTCATGTGTAGCTACTTGATCAAGCAGTGTTTTTATAATACCAGACTGTGTCGTCAAATCATCCAATAGTGGTCTGCCATCCTCTTCTCTAAATGCGATGAGTTGTTGACATGCGAGATCTACCACTTCTGCGACTTTCGCTTTTTCTTCTTTAGATATATCTTCGGCTACTATGCTGACTACATTAGGAATCCGCATTACCATTTGCAGTATATCCTGGCTAGAAGCATTAAGTTCTGTGTCAAGTGATGTTAGCTCCTTGAAGTATTGAGAGATCAGAGTCTTGTTAATCGCGTAGTTTTCTTCTCCTGAAGGTGAGTCGATTGTAAGGCTGACATCTATTTTACCTCGTTGTATCTGGGCTAATACCTTCTTACGTACATCCAACTCTAGGGCACGATAAGCAGCTGGCACCTTAAGTCTGACATCTGTGTTTTTTCCATTGAGGGTTCTGATATCAACTTTGATAGTTTTATCGCCAAATTGAGCCTTCGCTTGCCCGTAGCCTGTCATTGAATATAACATAGTTAGTTGTTTATGTTTTCTCGATAGTTTACTTTCTCGAATTGTGGAGCACGAATATGAACAATATCTCTCTAATTTAGTGTGTAAACATCGAATAATTCCTCAAATGTACAAGCCTATTGATAATGAGGAGTTTACGCTTTGAAGGAACAATATTAAAAAAAGGAGCGAAAAGATTTTTCTATCACAAATATTTTCCGAAATTTGCCCTCCCTTAGCGATTACCTACTGATTATTAAGACATTACATTACAAATGAGAAAAGCAGACTTAGTCAATACAATATCCGAAAAGACCGGAGTACCAAAGGTCGATGTCCTAGTTACTCTTGAGTCATTCTTTACAGAGATTAAGGACACACTTTCTTCAGGAGAGAATGTTTATATCAGAGGATTTGGATCATATATTATAAAGAAGAGAGCTAAGAAGATTGGTAGACATATCAAAAAGAACGAAGCGATCGAAATACCTGAACACTATATTCCTTCATTTAAGCCTTCAAAAGTATTTGTAGAGCAAGTGAAGACTAACGTAAAATCACTACCTGACGATAAGTCAAGTGCAGTATAACACCGTATGGGGAAATCACAATGGATAGCAGTTGGCATTTTTGGATTGCTTTTTGCGCTTTTGTATTTCGGATGTGATGTAAAGTCTCCTGAGACTAAGGCAGTAGAAAAGTCTAGAGCCTTAAATTTTGAAACAGTAAGTACTGCTGCAGTCAGAAAAGCAATGTCTGAAGGATTAGATGATCCAGAGAAACAAGAACTGGACTTTTTAGAACAGGCTGTTAGAGTTGCTGAAGATGACGATGTAGCCAAGAATAAAGCGTACGAGCAGCTATCCTCCTTTTGGTATGCAAATGGTTCCCCATTACTTTCCGGCCACTTCGCTGGAAAGATTGCTGAGTCAAGAGAAGATGCTGATTCATATGCAATAGCGGGAAGTACATACTTTATCTGTGCTAAGTCAGCAGAGGATAAGGATGAGAAAACCTACTGTATTAATAATGCAATCCAATCATTTGAGACAGCGATTTCGCTATCTCCTGATGATACTGATCTGAAAATCAACCTTGCATTGTGCTATGTCGATTTTCCTCCAGAGGATAATCCGATGACAGGTATTCAACAATTGCTCACTCTGCATGATGATAATCCAGACAATAATGCTGTCCAGATACAGTTAGCTAGGTTGGGAATACAGACCGGACAGTGGGATAAGGCAATTGCTCGTCTCGAAGACGTCCTGTCAAGGGAACCAAATTCTAAGAAGGCTTGTTGCTACATTGCTCAAGCTTATTCGGGTAAGGGTCAAACCCAAAAAGCAGAATCTTATAAAGCTTGCTGCGAACAATAACGATTTTAAAGAAATAAACATATATACTATGCCTTGCGGTAAAAAAAGAAAGAGACATAAGATCTCTACACACAAAAGAAAAAAGCGTCTAAGAAAAAATAGACACAAGAAGAAGAAATAATTCTTGTTCGGTATAAGCTTGTTGGGATTATACGGTTGGTACTACTTTCTCACCGGTCGGTAATATTTACAACAAGTGTGAATGATTACAAGGTGTGCTTCTAATCTAAAAGCACAATTCTGAATCTTACTATTATACCTTCTCTCTTTCGGTTTGTTAAGAAGTTTCGACACAATTTGATGTCGATCACCTAAAAATTAACAGACTTTGAGCAAAGAATTAGTCATACATTCTACCTCCTCCGATATACAGATTGCACTCTTAGAGAATAAGAAACTCGTAGAACTGCACGAACAAAAGAGGGAAACTACATTTACCGTTGGGGATATCTTCCTTGCAAGGGTTAAAATGACGCGTCCTGGTATGAACGCAGCTTTTATGGATATAGGCCCTCGAAATGATGCCTTTCTCCACTATACAGATCTCGGTCCTCAGATCAACTCAGTCCTCAAGTACACCAATGTTGTCAGAAACAACCAGAAGAAAACAGCTTCGCTGAAAGACTTCAATCTTGAGAAGGACAATCATAAGAATGGTAAAATCAACGCAGTATTCAAAAAGAACCAATACTGCCTTGTACAGATATTGAAGGAGCCAATATCTACAAAAGGTCCTAGGTTATCCTGTGAGATCACCCTCCCTGGTAGATATATCGTGGTAGCACCATTTGGTAATATTGTATCTGTATCTAAGAAAATCAGTGATGAAGATGAACGAAAGCGATTAAAGAGGTTAATAGGTAGTATCAAACCACCTAACTTCAGCGTCATCATTCGTACTGCTGCACAAGGCAAAAAAGTTGCCGACCTCTATGAAGAAATTAAGGGTCTAGAAGAGCGATGGAATGCAATCCATGCAGAATTGGTGGACGCAAACGGTCCATCAAAACTCCTCAGTGAACAGGATAAAACTATCAGTATTATCAGAGATATGCTGACTGATGATTTCACGAATGTCACACTTGATAATAAGCAAGACTACCAAGCAACAAAAGACTATTTAAAGTCTGTTGCTCCAGATAAATTGAACATCCTCAAGCTTCATAAAGGAAAAGAAGGCATCTTCAAGACACATAGAGTATCGACACAATTGACTTCAAGTTTTTCTAAGAATCCAACTCTACCAAGTGGATCTTACCTTGTTATAGAAAAGACTGAGGCTATGCATGTCATTGATGTGAATAGCGGCCCTAGAGCACAGAGAGGTGATCAAGAAAATACAGCGTTGAAGGTTAATCTTGAGACTGCTCGAGAGATCGCTCGTCAACTTAGATTGCGAGATATTGGTGGGTTAATCATCATTGACTTCATCGATATGCGGAAGTCTGAGAATAGGCAAGCCCTGTATAAGGTGATGAAAGAATCGATGGAAGGGGATAGAGCTCAACATACCATTTTACCACTGAGTAAGTTTGGGTTAATGCAGATCACAAGACAACGAGTCAAGCCAGCTATCGAGAAGGATACCTCTGATATGTGTCCCGTATGTGATGGATCTGGTAAGGTCAATGCGACTAGTCTTATCGTAGAAGATATCGGAAGTAACCTAGAGTTGATCCTAGCAAGTAGACCATCAGAGAAGCTAGAGTTAGTAGTGCATCCATATGTCGGTGCATATCTCAAGCAAGGATTCCCAAGTAAGCAGATGAAGTGGTTTATGGAACATAAGCGATGGGTCAAGATTACTCAAGACGAATCAGTCTTTATCAATAGCTTCAAATATTACGATAAACTCGGAGATGAAATAAGAATCGAGTAGTCTATCAGATGTTGTCACAACTTATAACAGCACGGGATAGATATAATCATATCCTCATAGCGCCTCTTAATTGGGGTCTAGGTCACGCTACTCGGATGATCCCAATAATCAATCATTGTATCCGATTGGGTAAGACGGTCACTTTGGCTTCTGATGGAGACGCATTGGAGCTACTGCGAAGAGAGTTTCCTGAGTTAATATACTATGAACTTCCGGCCTACGATATCAAGTATGCTAAGCATAATACTAGTCTGAAGATCATCAGCCAAGCACCAAAGATTGCACTCAAGGTCAATGCTGAGAGTAAGGCTATCGCTAGAATCGTCAAGGAGTGCCAACCTGACCTTATCATTTCTGATAATAGGCTCGGAGTGAGACACCCTGATATTGAAAGTGTTGTGGTTACACATCAAGTTAATCTCATCTCACCAGTCACAATATTGAATAAGCCAGCACTGAAGCTCAATATCACCTACCTCAATAAATTTGATGCAGTATGGATAATGGACCATCCTGATAGAAGATTATCAGGTAAATTAAGTATTCCAGATGGCTTAAATAACTTCAGGTATATCGGATCACACTCTAGATTACAGTTACCATCACCTGAACATACGATAGCAAGAGAAATTCTTGTTATCCTCTCTGGTCCAGAACCGCAAAGAACTATTCTGGAAGAGGCACTGCTAGATACACTATCTAAAGAAGAGTACAGATATCACATTATCAGAGGGACGACAAGCCCACTTAATCGGAAGTATAAGCAACAGGATAGCGAAGGTCATATCTCACATCTTGTAAAGACTAAAAAGTTAAACACCTTGATCAATACTTCAAATATTGTTATTACTCGGACAGGTTACACATCTGTGATGGATCTAGATGCCTTGCAGAAGAAAGCAATACTCATACCTACTCCAGGTCAATCAGAACAAGTTTATCTAGGAGAGCATCTTAAGTCACATCCACTTTTCATTGTCTTAGAACAGAACGATATTGAGACACAGTTAGGAAGTATATTGGACCGAATGTTATCTTAACCTTGAGAGGGTATTGATATTATTAATATTACTCAATAGTTCAATCCAGAAGTGATACTGAAGTCCACAGCATAAATATATCAAACATCAATTCTTGTTCGAAGAGGTAGCATTTTTCACCATTAAGATTGAGTGGTAATCCTAGCATATTGAGAAATCCCCAAGTCAATCTGAGTTGTAGATTATTGACGGAATGTTGAGTTTTAATATTCATAATCGTTGCTACACTGCCAATATTGAATAAAATTGGTCCGGAGTCAGCATCCATCTCACCACCGTTTTCGTATTCTTTGATTAAGTCAAGCCCCAAGAGTCGTCGAAGATAATTGTCATAGAAAATTGAATTTTGCTTGCGAGCAGGCTCATTGTCAAACTGAGATGTTGCATATATTGCTAATGCTAGTGATGATCCACGTGATATCTTAGGCTGGAATGCGTCATGGTTGATGAGACCTCGATGGTTGTCAGAAGAATCTATGAGATTGTGATACCAAGCCTTCTGTAAGTTATAATGACTCGTATCTAGAGAAGCGATACACATTAAATTATCCGCTGGCCAGATTGATGAATGATAGGTATCTAGAAGGTGTACTTGCTCTTCTTGAGCATCAACGATTCTCTTAGAAATATCTTCGTACGCTTTGTTGACTGTACGTTGAATTGACGAGTATTCATAGCTGTTGCTTTCTCGATACTTTTTCAATATGAAATTTGTCCAACCATTGTAGAATGCACCATAGGTAGGTACTAAGGTCTTGTCATAAACTTGGGTGTTTTTCTCTGATATCAGTTGAAGGATAGAGTGATCAATAAGGATTGCAGATTCTTGGTCTGATAGGACTGCACTAGGTCTAGCTTCGATAATAGATAGTGAAAAGATAGCATGCCCAAATGTCATCCCTTCAGGGAACGCTTGTTGAAGTGTTTCACCAGCACCTTTCTGTAATTCTTGAGAAATATAACTTATCTGATTGTTGATACTCCGCTTTAGTAAGACTTGACTGTAGCCAGTGCATAGATTGAGTGTGCAGTAGGCCAAAACACCAACTGCTGCCCATCGAAACAATCTCTTAATTAATCTTCTCATTAAGGGTAATCATATACTCATACTCTTATAACGGATGCTCATCTAAGGGTTGGTATGCCGAAGGAGGCAATATATTTGAGTCAAAACACCTTACCACTATGCTCAAATCTATCATAAACCGCTACATAGACGCCAGAGAAACATATCTGCCAATGCTTGTAGAATGGATGAAGAAAGGCTATATCAAACTCCTTCATCCGCATCGCCAAGATTGGGGCGAAACAACAGAAAGTCTTTCACAATATGATGAAGGGACGTTAGGTAGTGTCTTACAACAATTCCTCATAGATGGAAACATTAACCTTGAACCTAAGTATGAGGCTCACGATGTCTATCACGTGATTACAGGATATGGTCTTGGACTTAACAATGAAGCGAGGATGTTTTTCTTCCTCTTTGGAAATGGTAAGCGATCTGTCTCCATACTTGGCTCTATATTGGTGGCATTGGTATTTATTCCAGACCTGATACCAACCTTTTATGAAGATTTCAAGAGGGGTAAGGAGTACTTCCCATTAAAGAAATTTGACTTCAATGAGATGTTGTCTTATGATTTCAATGGAATAATGACAATGCTAAGGAGAAGGAAAGCGTAGTGGAATCAGCAAAAAATCTTTGACCTAAGAATTATACTTATCCATCGTATACTTTGCTCCAATTGCAACAAAGCTCAGCGCCATTTCTGCAGCTTTTGGGATAGCGAACTGTAGTTCCTCTATTTCTTTGTCTTTCCACTTGCCCAGCACATAATTTACTTGACCTCCTTTGGGGAAGTCATTGCCAATACCAAACTTTAGCCTTGGATACTTGCTTGTGTTGAGTGTTTGTTCGATATGCTTAAGACCATTATGTCCTGCATCGCTTCCTTTGACTCTAAGTCTCAATGCTCCTAATTCCAAGTGGAGATCATCAACGATTATCAAGACATTCTCTATTGGAACGTTGAGTTTTGGTAGCCAATGCTTTAATGCTTTGCCACTAAGATTGACATAGGTCGTAGGCTTGACAAGGTAGACTTGTCTACCTTTGTGCTTGATATGTCCAATCATAGAGTTACCCTCTACCTTAGTCTCTGCATCGTGTTCTGATAGGAGGTAGTCGATCACTTCAAATCCAATATTGTGACGTGTACCATAGTATTTAGCACCGACGTTACCGATACCAAGGAGTAAGTATTTCATTTCTGGTTCTACTTCTGGGTGGAGTGGCGTAGTTGCCTTTCCGAGTAATTTGCGATAAAGCTGTACAAGCATAATCTCAAAGATACGAGATAGTATGCCGACGAACCTAAGCAATCCTTATCTTTACGCCTCCACAAATAAAAACGACTAAACAATGAGCAAATTATTAGCAGATAAGAAGGCACTAATCACTGGAGGATCAAGAGGTATTGGTAGAGATATGGTTCTTGCTTATGCAAGAGAGGGTGCAGATGTCGCATTTACCTACAGGTCAAATGCTGAAAAAGCAGCTGAAGTCGCAAAAGAAGCAGAAGCACTCGGTGCAAAGGCAGTTGCCTACCAATCTGACGCCTCTAACTATGAAGCATCAGAGCAGTTAATCAAAGATGTCGTAGCAGAATTCGGAGCTATCGATATATTGGTCAATAATGCTGGGATTACAAAAGATAACCTGATGCTCAGAATGAATGAAGAGATGTGGGATAGTGTCATCAATGTCAATCTAAAGTCCGTATTCAACTTGACAAAGCATGCAATGCGGACAATGCTCAAGCAAAGAAGCGGATCTATCATCAATGTGGGTAGTGTCGTCGGGATATTCGGTAATGCTGGACAAGCGAACTATGCAGCATCTAAAGCAGGAATCATTGGTTTCTCTAAGTCTATTGCTAAAGAAGTCGGCAGTAGAGGGATCAGATGTAATGTACTAGCGCCAGGTTTTATCGCTACAGATATGACTGACGAACTTGGCGAAGAAGTCATCAAAGCATATGAAGATGCGATTCCACTAAAGAAATTGGGTGAGCCAAAGCAAGTGTCAGATGCCGCTATCTTTCTCGGAAGCGATATGTCTACCTATGTGACAGGACAGGTGATCAGTGTCTGTGGTGGGATGTCAATGTGATGATATTTTCTACTTAATGTGCCGATTCTAAATTAGAGATAAATTGAAATAATGAAAGGAGGTAGTTCTCCTATTCATCAAAATTATTGCTGGACTTTTGCTTATTTTAAAACTCATAAAAGACAGAATTGTCTTCAGGAATGATTTCAGTACAAGGGATTGATGGAAGAGTATTCTTTTCGCAAAGTATTAATGAAGTGGAATCAATTAGGTTAGATTTGAGTTTGTTTAAGGGGTTACAGATTATAAAAATGCAGCATACAGATGGAAAAGTTGAAATATTTAAAGTATTAATCTTAGATTGATGAATATACGATCTACTTGTCTTATTGTATTGTTTATAATTACTTCTACTACTTTTAGTTATAGTCAGAAGCGAGACTACGTCTGGACATTTGGAGGAGACTCCTATGACGATGAAATAATTGGGATGCAAATCAACTTTTCAGATAGCTCATTTAATGTTGAAAGATTGCAGTTGACGCTTAGAAATAATTCAAGTCATCCTAGCATCTGTGATGAAGATGGAGGTTTGCTATTTTATACGAATGGTTGTGCAGTGATAAACAGTAATCATAAAGTTATGCCTAACGGTCATAATCTGAATGATGATCCATGGAAAGAACTATTAAATTGGGATAATTGTGAGCTGGGGTATCCTGGTCATCAAGAAGAAATGATTATTCCAGACCCTAGTTATAAAGATGGATACTATTTAATTCATAAACCAAAAACACTTTTAAACAATAATACAGCAATACCACTGTGGGTGTCATACATCGATATGACATTAGATAACGGTATGGGTGATGTCGTCTATAAAGATTCACTGGTCTATAATGATAGAGAATTGATGTCATCTTATTTAGAAGTTATGCCACATAGTAATAGAAGAGACTGGTGGCTAATCCAACCACTTGTTGAAGATTCACTATTCGTGACAATGTTAATTGATGAAAAGGGTATCCATCAATTGGATTATCAAAATACTCATCAATATTTTGATGCATTCAGATCAAGTTCATCGGGAACAGCTCGATTTAGTCCTGATGGGACTAAGTATGCAATCTATAATTACTATGACAATCTAAATCTCTATGATTTTGACAGGAGTACTGGACTCCTGACCCATTTGGAAAAGGTAGAAATTATTAATAATCCAGATAGAACTTCAATCAAGTTTGGTAGTCTAGAATGGTCGCCCAATAGTCGATTTATCTATACGGTGAGTCAAGATTCCTTATTCCAAGTGGATACATGGAGTAATGATATAGAATCAAGTATCACTCTCATAGACACCTATGATGGAACGACTAATCCGCTATGGGCAACATTTACCTTGCAGACACTAGGTCCTGATTGCAGAATTTACATATCTAGTGGAAGTAGCAGTGAGACATTTCATGTCATTAATAAGCCTGATGAGTTAGGTTTGGATTGTGAATTTCGGCAGAATGGAATTATGTTGCCTCAACCACATGGCAATACGAATCTTCCGCTTTTTCCGAGGTTTAGGGTTGATGCTGAGGATAAATGTGATAGCTCTATTACTTCCATATTCGGTGAGATAGTCTACTACCGCTATGACTTGCAAGCCTATCCTAATCCTGCAAAGGACATTATCACCATTGAAGTGCCAGAATTCATTGGACAATCCAATATGACGATCTATAATAATCATGGAGAGGTGATGCAGAGTAAGATACTGTTTGGCCAAGAAACGATACTTACTGAAGATATCTCTGCATATCCAGGAGGTGTCTATCATATAGAAGTCTATCCTGACAATAATCCAGAGAGGAAGGTCTATACTAGTCAGATTCTGAAGATAGAATAGGGGTATTTGTACTTACTGGATTAAATTTTCACTGCCTAATGCCTTATATCTTACTTTAAATCTTTCAGGTTAAAATGTATTTCTTGCTTCAACAGTACATCAACTCGCCTTCCTCTTTGATGACCGGGTCGCCATTGTTGTGGCATTGCATTCATTGAATAGATGACGTTTACTGCTGCTTGGCCACAACCAGCTCCGATATCTTTTTGGATCTTGATATTAATTAATTGACCAGTTGTATCTACGATGAATGACGTAACGACTGTGCCTTCTATACTATTGGTGATAGCTTCCTCAGGATAGACTAGATTGTCGTAGATATATGTTTCTAATTTTTCAGAGGCACAATTTTCTAGCCCATTTTTTTCTAAGTTCATATTTTCACAACCAGGAAAGCGAGGCATATCCTCAACAACCTTGAAAATTTCCTTTTCTATTGTTGGCTGCTTAGTAGATAACGTATCAATAATTCTATTTGGATGCTCCATTTCTGTGACAACATAGGTGTCAGATCCTTTGGCCATTTCCTTTTCTGCAGCTTTTTGGTTAGCAACTTGAGCAAATGTTCGAAAGAACATATTAGTAGTACAGCCCGATATTAACATTAAAGTTATGATCGAAGCAAGAATTTTGGTTGAATACCTACTTCGGTTTTTGTTAGAAGTCATCATTTGCTTCTAGTTATTCCTATCAAGCTTAAATCTAACAGGCAGCGTATATAATACGTTTACTGGTCTCCCTCGTTGCATTCCTGGAGTCCATTTTTCGGGCAGATTATTCATTGATTCTAAGATGTTTTTTGCGGCGTCTCCACAACCTGCACCGATGTCTCTTACAATTTTGATATCCCCGATAGAACCGTCAGGTTGCACTGTAAATTGAGTCACCACTGTTCCTTCTACTTTATTTTGTTTTGCTTCCTCTGGGTAGATGAGTGTCCCATAGATATACTCTAGCATTTTGCCTTTAGCACAATTTTCTTTTGCTATATCATCTCCTGGGGCATTTTCACATCCTGGAAATCTTGGCATTTTTTCAACAACTTTAAAAAGTGGTTCATCACTTGGTGAAGGCGGAGGTGGCGGCGGAGGTGGTGGAGGTGATGGGGCACCGGAAGTTTGATCAATTTCGATAGGTTCGTCTATTTCTAGAGCATCAGCAGGGATAAATACTTGCTGTGGCTCTTCTTTTACTTCATTTTTTTGTTCTGCTGTGGTTACAGATGACGACTTCTTAGTTGTATGACAACCTATTAATAGGACTGAGAGAATTATGGCGATAAGTGCTTTCATTATGGTTTATAATTTCTCTAAAGATAAAGAAGGGAGAAGATATAATAGGATCTTAAAGGTTAAAGGAGCAAAGATGATTGCCTTTCAGTGTCAGGCTCTTAGTTGTTCTATGACAATAATACTAGGAGGACATATAATTATTGAGGTCAAACATAATTCTTAGCTTTGTCTAGCGATGACTAAAAAAGACTACCAAGCACTCCTCCCTGCGCTGCCTAAGCAACCCGGTATCTACAAGTACAAAGATGCTGAGGGAACGATTATCTATATCGGTAAAGCAAAGAATCTTAAGAATCGGATAGCCTCATACTTTACGAATGACAAGCATAAGGCATATAAGACTAGAACTTTGGTCAAGAATGCTAGTACTCTAGAATGGACCGTCGTTGATACAGAGCATGATGCACTTTTATTGGAGAATAATTTGATTAAAAAATTCCAACCGCGGTATAATGTTATGCTCAAGGATGGGAAGTCATACACCTACGTTTGTATAAAGAATGAGAGATTTCCAAGGGTCTTTTTTACTCGTAAAGTATTTAAGGATGGATCCAAATACTTTGGTCCATATACTTCAAAGTATCGAACGAAGATCATCTTAGATATCATCAAGAAATTATTTCCTCTGAGAACCTGCAATCTCAATCTAGCCGATAAGTACATTATGGCTGGTAAGTATAAAGTTTGCCTTGAGTATCATATCAAAAACTGTATGGGGCCTTGTGTCAATTATGAGTCAGAAGAAGCTTACAATATTAAAATTACTCAAGTAGTCAATATCCTCAAGGGAAATTTCAAACCTGTAAAAGACTATATCAAGTCGGAAATGCAAATCTATGTAGAGGCATTAGAGTTTGAAAAGGCTCAGGATCTAAAAGAGAAGCTCACTGCCTTTGAAGATTACCAATCTAAGAGTATGGTTGCCAATCCAAGCTTCCATGATATGGATGTATTCTCAATCAAGACAGATAATGAGAAACACTTTGTTGCATTCTTGAAGATTGTAAATGGCGCAATGATTAATACCGATGTCGTAGAGGTAATATCAAATGCTGATGAGACTGAGGCTGAAGTCCTAGCATTTACAATTGAGCGATTGAGAGAAAAATTTAATTCGATTGCCAAGACGGTCATCGTTCCGATGGAAGTAGAGTTGGTTGATAAGGAAATTAATACTGCAATCCCTAAGGTTGGAGATAAGAAAAAACTGCTAGACCTTGCAGACAAAAATCTCAAATATTTTATTCTTCAAACGAAGAAGGAAGAATTGAATAAAATCAAAAAGCAAACTCCAACAGAACGGATATTGACCACTCTTAGAGATGATCTCAATATGAAAGAAATGCCATTTCACATCGAGTGCTTTGACAACAGTAATATCCAAGGGACTAACCCTACAGCAAGTTGTGTCGTCTTTAAGAATGCAAAACCATCTAAGAGTGATTATCGAAAATTTAAAATCAAGACAGTGATTGGTCCTGATGATTTTGCCTCTATGGTGGAGGTTGTTGGTCGGCGATATAGTCGCTTACTGGGAGAGAATAAACCACTACCTCAACTCATTGTGATTGATGGTGGTAAGGGGCAGCTCAGTAGTGCCATGCAAGCAATCGACTTACTAGGACTGCGAGACAAGATTACAGTGATCGGTATCGCCAAACGTCTAGAGGAAATTTACTTTCCAGGAGATTCTGTGCCAATTTATATCAATAAAAAATCTGAAAGTCTCAAGCTCATTCAGCAATTGAGAAATGAAGCACATAGATTTGCTATCAACTTTCATAGAGACTTGCGATCTAAGAATGCCTTTGGTACAGGATTGACTGATGTACCTGGAGTAGGCAAGAAGACGGCAGAAAAACTCCTGCAGCACTTCAAGTCAGTCAAGAGACTTCTGGCGGCCGACAAGAACGAGGTCATTGAGATGGCTGGCCCAAGTGTAGCAAAGAAGATATTTACTTACTATCAAGGTGAGGAGGAAGAGTGATGTGTGTCGATTTTAGTTATCTTGTATCGTTGAGAATCATATACTTTGTGTAGTAGATCTTTATGATTTTGTATCAAAAAAAAATTCATTGCAGTGTAATTAATGCAAGGTCTATGTGTGCAATAAAGGAAAAGACCTAAAAAAAAGTTGAAGCTAAGAATATGAGAATCTATAAAGGCAATAGTTCTTCATAATGAACGGACTAATAAGATTAATCTACGTATCCATATTGACTTGCATTTTAGCAATGCAGTTTGCCATTATTCCTAATGCCTGGCATGTGATAAGCTTTGATGTTAAGGCACTTCTTATTTTGTCTTTTAGTGGTCTGATCTTACTAATGCTTATTGTACAAAAGCGACTTGCATTGCCAAATTCAGTGCTTACATTTGGATTGGTCTCTTTTACAACTTATGTTATATTATCTGGATTGTGGGCTGTCCATCTATCATTGATATGGCCAAGTGTAGCGGTTTGGTGTCTTTACTTAATAACCTTCTCTATAGGTTACTCTTTGCCAAAAGAGATATTACGGAGTAAATGGCTTTTGTCAGTAGTCATTGGAATCATCACGTTTAATAACCTGCAAGTCTTACTTTCCTATATTGAAATATTAATTGCAAATGATTGGCAACTATCTCTCAAAGAAGTAGAAGATGCTCCTAAGAAATTTGGAATAAACACCAATTTCTTAGGTTCTATGATGTTGCTTTATGTCCCAGTATTATTGAAATTGAGTAAGAAAGGATGGCAGAAGTATGTCGGCTTAAGCAATGTGATATTCATAGTTTGGCTGTTGCCACTGTTCAATAGTAGAGCTGTTACTCTTGCTCTTGGTGTTATGCTGTTGTTCTACCTTTGGAGGAGTATTAGAGATGGTAAGTTTATTAGATCCGTGTTTTGGTTGATTGGAATAGTTGGGTTGATTTTTCTCACTTATCAAGTTGTCATTGTCAAGAAGGATAGATATGTTGACAAGTATAATCCAATAAGAACGATTCAAGAAAGCACAGGTGACAATCGGATTCACTTATGGAATAATTCTTTAAGGCTATCCAGAGAGAAGCCTTTTCTAGGACATGGAGCAGGGAATTGGCAAACTGAAGTATTCAAATTTGGGAACAATCATTATAGTTCAGGTGCTAGGACACTCCATGCTCACAGTGTATGGTTTGAAACACTTTCGGAGTTAGGCTTGATTGGACTGATTGCTTTTATAGGTTTTTTTAGTTTGATATTTGTGCATTGGTGGAAGACTCACAATTGGAGTGGATTGTTATTTCTTTTTGGGCTCATAGTACTGTGCAGTTTTTATGGAATCTATCAACCAAGGGCAGCAGTATTTCCATCTGTAATGTTATCTGTATTTGTTTGGTTAGGTATATCTGCACGTAGGATAGAACCCTTCAAGCAAAGAGCACTAGGTTCTGTTATGGTTTTTAGTTTGTTAGGTTTGAGTCTTTATTTGAGTTATTCTCACTATTCGTTTAGCCGGTACCTAGCTAATGTTGCAATGACAGATAAAAGCGAAAGGTTTGAGAAATTGCAGAATTGGAATAACTACGGTCAGCCAACTTTCAATACATTCAGGGCAGGTAGGTCTGTAGATATAAAGAAGTCTAATTATTTTTGGGGTCTTAATTTAAAAAAGGAATCCATCGTATCGCTTGAAGCATCTGTTCTTAAAGACCCAAATAATTGGCAAGCTTGGCAATTGCTTGGCAATCGATTATCATTTGTCAAAAGGCACAAGAGGGCAATTGTTTGTTATAAGAATACTCTCAACCTGTATAATGATGTGCAGTCAGCTCTTAGATTATCCGAACTAGGGTTGAAACTTCGAGATGATGAGGCCTATCTATTGGGCTTAAATTTTTACTATAAAGAAGTGGAGCCAGCATTTCTCCACCAGTATTCTGATGATTACTTAGTTAGTCAGAACAGAAGAATCGCTTCACATTGGCGAAAGAGATGTATCGCAATTGACAGATTTCAAGCTTTGATGGAAGAAAGGCAACTTAGAGAAAAGTGATGTTATAGATGTAGTGTCTCTCTCCAAGACTCACAACATCGTGAACAGTTTCTTTTTTGAATTTACTGTTATCAAAATAGGAAAGGATACTCTCTAAGTCGCACTTATCAGTCAAAATCATATACACTTCACCAATATAATTCTTTCTTTCCAAGAGTTGTCTTGAGAGTTTTTTGAAGTATTGAAAATCCTCTCCAGTATTAAATGCATATTCATCTACACTTTTAATTGGATTGTTGAAGAAAGGAGGATTGAGTATGACAACATCGATGACTTTTAATGGTATGCTATCAAAGAGGTCTGAATTGAAAGTTCTGATTTCAAGATTTTCCGCCTCACAATTTGCTATCAAACCATCGATAGCTGATGGGTTGATATCGGAAGCATAAGACGAGACATTCATCTTACTTGCGAGATAGAGACTGATGGCACCGCTACCACAACCCAGCTCTAAGACAGATTTATGGTTGAGATCTATGGTGAGTAAGTAGTCTAAGAGTGTCTCAGTGGTCAGGTAGAGAGACGGGTGGAAGACTGTAGGCTTAAGTAAGAGATTAAGACCTCTAAACTGAACCATCCTTTCCTTCGAAAAGTATCTTTTTATTATTGGATAGATGTACCCACTAAACCTGGCAGGAAGTGCATAAATGATTTTATTCAGAAGCAAAGCCCTCTATTTCTGGTTGACGATATCTGAGCCAATATTTTTGAAGTGCCTTGAGTTCGTAAGGATATTTTAGAATATTCCATTTGTATCTCCACGATGAGATTATTGACATTGCCTTTGATTGAAATGGTGTCACTTTGGCATCAGTCTTAGTCGGAAATCGAGCATTGAGCACAGTCTCAAAATTCTTTACTTTGTCTACCATTGGCGCAGTTAACCATGGAGTCAAAGGATTTTTACGCAAGTCAAAGTTCTCCCAACTTGGATTCAACCAATCCTCCAAAGAAGCTGGGAAGGAAAATCCTGCATCGACAATCTTCTTGTATAGTTCTGATCCTTCTGTAGGAACTGGGCTATAGAGGTATATAATGATTTCAGTATTAGGATTGATTTCCTTTACTTCTTTTATGAATTCAATCTCAGCGTTAATTTGCTTCATCACTTTCTCGTTACTTTGTCCCGGAAATCCTAGCACAAAAGAGTACTCAGGAATGATTCCAAAACTGCCGATTCTCTCTGCAAACGCTTTGATTTGTTCACCAGTTTGCTTACCACCTTTGTCAATGCTATCTAGAATCTCATCACTACCACTTTCCGCTCCGAGGAAGATCATCTTACAGCCAGAATCAGCCATAATCTGGAGAGACTCATCACTGTACTTGTCGATGGTGTCTATTCTACCTTCTCCCCACCAAGACATATTATGTGGAGCGATGAGCTTTGAGAACTCTACTGTACGCTTCTCAGAAACAAAGAAATTATTATCATGAAATTCTATGGCATTGCCACCATACTGAGTTTTTATTTTAACAATGTCGTCGTAAATTACTTTTGCTGATTTACCTTTCCATCTAGCTTCGTAAATAGGTACTACGGCACAGAATGAACAAGTGAATGGACATCCCAAACTTGAATGATAAGCAATAGTTTCACTTCCGAGATGTGTAGGTCTGAGATATCCACTTATCGAGTAAAACTCATTGAACTTTTCATAGGGCAGTGCAGGTAGGCTATCTTGGTCTACCATCGTCTGCTTTGTTGTTTTTATGAACTCTCCTTCCTCTGTCTTGTAGATTAAATTCTGGATAAATTCGTAAGGCTGATTCTCCTCTAATGTCTGTAGAAGTAGAGGAAATGCAAGGTCTCCAGGCCCATTTACAATAAAATCTACATAACCACTATTGAGAGCTACTTGATATTGATTTGACGCAAAATATCCTCCCCAGATGACACTGACATTTGGATAATTGAGCTTTATGTTTTTAGTGAACGGAATGGCTTGCTTCAGCTGGGGCCCAGGCATAACAGTACAACCAAAGTAGCCAAACCTCCCAGTATCTAGGTAGCTTTTGATTTTCTGCCAAGGGTCACTTTCACGGTTGCCATCAACAACCACCCAATCGAACATTCCATTGATAGACGCAGCTACTTGTAAGATAGAGTTTGGAATCCTATAGTTCTGCGATGAGACTGCTCTTGGATTAAATAGTAGGACTGAAGATCTTTGTAGTTTTTGCACAATACAATAATAGGACAAAATCGTGGACTTTAATGACTCCTTCTTCACCATCTAGTGAAATGCTCGTACTTTACAAGTTGAAATAACTACGTTAGGCATTGATTTTACAGTTTCGTCATATATCTATGAAAGTGATCCTCATTTGTATGGGGATACTTATGGCATTCGGACTACAGCAGTGCCGACAGATTGGTGATAGACAAGAAAGTATACCTCAGGATTTGAGGATACATCTTCAATGGTATCCAGCCTATTCTGACGAATCTCAACAGGATGTAGAGGTTGGATTGCTATGGATTCTTGCTTATTTAGGAGAACCGATTACTTCCAATAATTATCTCGATTATATGGATTGGGTAGAAGATGATATTCTACTACTAGATCTTACTCAATTAGTGTCTAATCCTCATCGAGTCAAACTCTGGCAGAAAATTCTCACTTCCTTGGAAGCGTCATCGACTGATCGACTGCATCATTCGGTAGATGTGGGAAAGTTTGTATTCAGTACATTTAATGAAAGCGAGACATACTACAAGCTTACTGAAATGCCGGATCAGCTGGAAGAATTTAAAACCTACTACAATCTTGATGAAAATTATGTATTTGCAGTGGCTGCTGGCGAATCCTGTGTGGCACCTGGTTATAGGATTTTTAATAGCTCTAAGACAAGTAGATTACCTCGTCTAGGCTACATCGCTCAAGAGGGTGATGGCGAATCTATAGCAGATTTTACTCCTAATGAATTTGAAGTATTTGGTTTTATGAAGAATGGGCAACCGAGATTTGGTGTCTATGGAACAGATGGTAAGTTGCGTGAAGGTGGGCATCCTGATCTGACTACAGCTGGTAAGCCAGCTAAGTGTATGTGGTGTCATACTTCACAAGTTCAACCACTGATATTTGCATCTAGCACAGTAGATGGGTATGAGTCTCAGGACTCTTTTACTAGACGGATCAACCAGCAGAATAAGCTCCGCCGAAGATATCTTCGGAAGCAAAATCTAGACTTCGTTATAGATAGCCTGAAGCAACACTCACTTGCGGAATTACTCTATGTGACATACGAATATCCCACACCTCAAAGATTAGCGGCTGAGGGGATGACTCAAGGTCAAATTTCAGATTTTGATTTTCATCAAAATGTTGAATATCGGTTTTTTGGTCTTGTCTTTGATTCAATGGTTCACCGGAATGCCATTGATCCTACCTTTAAACGTACCGCAAGAGAGACAGAATGGAGTGAGAAAATTTTAAGGCACTAGAGTAACGATTAATAATAGCCATAGTGGAGCATCAGTGATAGATTAGGTTGAGTTATCCTTGTGACTTGATCTGGAGTCAGTTCATCTCTCCATTGTTGTTGTTTTCCTTTTCTTAGTAACCTAGTATTGAAGTAATCTTGAGACTCGATGTACTGTTGTTTTTGACTTTCGAAAGTATTGTTTTTGACAATATGATCTAGTTGATCATCTGACAGTTCATAATCTAGAAAAGATAAGGTTTTGCGACATTCTTCAGCAGTATCCTCTAGTAAATCCTCGTATCTCAGTATGAATACTTTCTTATCTTTAAATGCTGTGATGTGCTCTTGCCAAGATCTTGACATCCACTTAAGTTGATATTGAGATTGTCCATTAACTAGTCCTATCATCATAGACTTACGCTTACTCAAGGAAATAAGTTTGTCTAGAACATGAGATGCCTTCATTCTCTTAGTTGGTGATTTGATAATTCTCCGTAGTAGGGATTTTACTCTAAGTGGAAGGAATGAAAAGTGATAAGCTCCAGAGACGACAATATCTCTTGGATCTCTGACTATATAGATCAGTTTGGTGTGATCATCGAGTTGGTCTTGCAATTCTTCATAGGTGTGATGCGACTTGTAGCAGGCGAAGGTTGAGACTCTCTCTGTACCTGTGGTAGTAAGGTAATCATCTCCATATTGCCAAAATCCTTTGACCGGGCAGTCAAGAAGGTCGCCAACTAGTTTTGTTAGCCAGGTTGTTCCACTTTTAGGATAACCGTTGATGATGATATTAATATTGGAATCCATACTATTGATAAAGATACAAGACTATAATTGGTCGTGTATGCCGTATGTTTTGTAAGTTATTGAATCAGATACACAGCATAATTTTCTCGCTTGACGAGGCCCTTATTGAAGGTCTGCAGATATTGAGCTCTTGCATGAGTTTGAGTAGATAACTTGATAAATTCTTGAGTAAATATTTCATTACCATGATAGAGCAGAACTACTTGTTCTAGATTTTGCTGTTCCAGATAGTTTATAGACTCTTCGATAGACTGGGATAAGTCATATTGAGAATTTTTGCCTTTAGCCTTACCTAGTAATTCCCACTTGCAGAATGACATAGATGATGCCACATTTAGGAAGTAGATAGGTCTATCAGTATAGTTGTTGTATGAGATGCAATTACAGAATGCATTGGATAGTACTGGAATATGGTCTAGTTCTTCACCTTCGATAAATTGACTGATGTCCTTCGTGGTAGAAAAAGGTGAGTTGATATCTTGATAGATATGATATCCTGCAGAACATACTTGGACAGTCATAAGGATACTTATAATGACTACTTGGAGCAACGTTCTATTCTTTGATAGTTGGTGCTTAGGATTTGGGATATTTACCTCGAGTGAGTCGATCCACTTGAGTACAAGCAGTATGATGATAAGTATTCCACCGTATCTCACTCCAGAATTCAATGTTGTCACCAAGAAAAATCCTGTGATCAATACTGCTGATAGATACCAAACCCAGACTAGCCATCTCTGACGCCATTGAAAGAGTAGAGGTAACAACCAGGAGCTGATCGCAAGTGGAGCAACCCACATCTTCAATGTTGTCGTCAGCAAGTTAGTGTTCCAAGAGAACTGTGATGTCACATCGGGGATAGGCACCAGTGCTTTGAAGAATAACATCAAGGTATCAGCGACACTATCAAAGGCAATATCCAGACTTGCAACAGATGCAGATGGATGATCATTCGGAGGAATAATGAAGTAGATTGATAACCCCAGTAACAAGATATAGATGCTATATCCGTAGATACTGTGACTATCTGATCGTTGATTGTTAACTAGACGTCTCACAATGCAAACGATTACAAAAGCCACTGAAAATATCAATCCAAACAAATGGGTATTACTTATAAAACCTAGAATGAGCCAAGGTAGCCAAGGGTGTTTACGGCGAGTTTTCCAAGCAATCGGGAGACTAAACGAAAATAACATCAGCAAACTATAATTTCGTGATAGTACCCCATATTCGTAAAGGGAAAAGTAGCTAAGTACCCACGCAAACGCGAATGTTCTTGCAAATGGCGCTTTGAATAGAACCATTGCCGTACAGACTAGTGAGATTACACCATGCAGATATTGCATCCCCACAGATGTCTCTGAAAACCAGCTGTAACAGTACATTATCAATATCCATAAAACAGGATGTCCATCATATCTGTAATTATGGATAAGATCTGCCAGACTATCTGACTCTCTGGCAACTAACCAATGGTGACTTTCATCCATCCACATTTCGTGATAGGTAATGCCAGTAAATAATAGTACTGCATAGATAAAAAGGATTACCAGAGTTAGGTAATTCATTATAGGTTGCGATGTCGATTCAGTGTGCATTGTAGTTACAACTGAGGTTGGCGTCGAGCATAGATGTCACCGACCAGATATTGAGGATTCATTTTCTGGAGGATATCAATCATAACTTCACCAGTGACCCAAGAGTCGAGCTCAAATTCAAAGTGTTCAAAAGCATAATAGTTATATGCATAATCACCAATTGCATCGAGATGCTGGATGCAAGTCACAGCGTGATGTCTGAATGGATAGGTAAACTCAAATGAAATAATTTCAACAGGATGACTCAATTGACTTAGTGCTAGATGTTCGTACCCTTCAATGTCAATTTTCAGATAATAGGGAAGACCATACTCTTCGATGATGGCATCCAATGTGGTGGTGTTTACTGAGATTTCTTTATTCCAGTTTAAGAAATCTTGCTTACCATATTCTTCTATAAATTCTGACGATAGAGTAGAGACTTCATCTTCATTGCAGAGCATAAATGTCTGACTACCTATTTTGTCTGATACGGCTACTGGCAATATGTTGAGTGATGTTGATTTGATTTGCCTTAGAGATTTGAGACAATCGGGATGTGGCTCTATAGCTAAGACTTTGGCATTGATTAATAAAAACAGTTGGGTGTAGCGACCTCTATTTGCACCTATATCCATCACATAGTCATCTGGAGATAGCAAGTCTAAGTAGAATGCTTGCATCCGTTGCTGACGACGCTTCGACCTAAGTCGCTGCCTGAGTTTTTTTAGATATCGTGTTATCATTCGCCTATCGTTAGATACCTGTTGATGAGGCCTTTTTGATCGCTGCATTAATCTCTTCTTCAGTGAAAAAGTGCTTAGCTAATTGTGTGTCAAACAGACTCCCTAGATATTCTCTGTCAAAATAGACATTCTCCTTGAACTGTTGGTATAGATCAGCATAGGGTTTTTCATCACCCTTGTTATAGTTTGTCAATTGGAAGCTAGGACAATTTAAGAATTGACCGATGACTTCAGATTTTACATTATCTACAAGATCCGTCCTGAGGGTTAGTAAGTCAATATTTGCTACCTGAGTGTTGAAATATCCTGCTTCCTTATCAAAGGGCAACCTATAAACATCAATACCTGTCAATGCTTGCATTTCTTTGTCAAACCACTCAATAGGATAGGTATGATTCATTTTTTCAAGGTATAATGACTTGAGAGTATTATGACTGCCGGTCCAATCTTTCGGGTCAACTCCAGTATAAAATCTAAATGCCTCAAAAAAGGCAGACCTGTTTCTTTCAAGTGGATTACGAACACAGGTGATAATTTTAATAGGTCTTTTAGGTAATATTCGATGATGATAAACCAATCCTCCCACTTGTCTACTATCAGGCACTAGACCAGCATCCAATGCCAGTAATTCACTATCTCGGATTACCTGCTCATCAATAGAGTGCATATGGTAAGGTACGATTGAGCACTGATCTTTAATAGATTGGTAGATGGACGTAGAGGCAACCTTTGCCATTGTGTAGACTGCAACTACAGGAGCATCACCACGGAGGATCTGATTGGCAATTCTGTACCGATACCTATCTAAGGTTTGATATTTTATATAGCGTATTAGTCGTTTGATACTTTACTTAATTTGACTTTTTTGATCGTATAAAATCCTGGTGCTCGCTTTTCATCAGTCATATAGTAGATGTTACCGGCTGCTAGGATAATTGGTTTGTCAATTGCGACACTTTCGATAAATTTATGATCAAGCCCATCTACTTCATTTGCATTCATTGTTCTGATTTTCTGAAAGGCATTGATTGAAAGTGAATGATACACAGTGTCATATCCTTCTGCCACATGATTAATCATCTTGACTTTTCTGTCTTGTGTGATATCATATTGATGAAGAAGTGCTTTGGGTGTCGGTGGCAGAGCATAGTTTCCGATGGATTCCGAATCCCTTTTGCCTCCGAGCAAGATTAACAACATTGATAGAACACTAAAGATTGCGATGGTCCACTTATCAAACAAACGTTCAATCAAGCCAGTGCGATAAATAAAGTATATCAAGAATAACCCAACACCTATGAGCTTGCCGAATTGGAATATTAGTGGCCAATCTGCAAACCAAGATTGCTTATACATACCGATGCAAAACAACAAAACGGATGCGGGAATATCAATTCTTGCTTTATAATGAGATAAGTAGAGATATGGAATAATAAGATAGATCAGACCATAACTACTAATGTTAGGACTGAGCAGCAATAAGATCATAAGCCAAAGCGAAACCTTCAGACCAGTCGGTACTTGTGTGTTTCCACTTACGGTTATACCTATCGTGTAGAGCAGCCCTTTGCACAAGGCAAATGCAATAGAAAACACTGGCGTTGAAGCAATCAGTGGTAAAGGATTGAGCATTGGATCATAGAGAAATAGGTGCCGCAATAGTACAGGGAGAGACTCAGCACCTATAGCGTAAGCATCGTAGAGAATACCATCACTGACCCTAGATAGGACTTCCGTGACATAGTATATCCATGTAGACAAGTCTATCCAAATCAAGCTCAATAGTCCACCTGTAATCAAAACCCCAGCTATGATCAATAAATCTTTATATCGCCTTTCAAGCAATGGAATGCTAAGCAAGACCACTGGGCTGACCTTCAATAGGATTGCTAGTGGCCAAGCTAAGTGCCCTACTGATACTTTGTCGGATTCGAGTTGGAGATAACCAAAGATGATAAGACTCACTACTAACAAATATGGTTGCCCAAATAGAATACACTTGTAAATGGGAAAACTAAAAACTAATGGTAGTAATAGCACTGCCAGCGGTGATAACTTCCACTTAGAATTTAGCCGATTGATTGCAATCAAAAAGAAAATAATTGCTCCGATATTCAGTAAGAATTTTGCTTTTCTCGGAGTATACTTACATATCGGACTATAAAGCATCGCTAATGATGGCGGGTTAGGGTAGAAAGCGCCGAAGTAGGCTGGATTGTACTCTTCTTTGATGAAGCTATTGCAGTGATCTGCATTATAGATTTGCTCATCAAATTTGCCGTCAAGCATCACCTGAGCACCATAGTAGTAATTGCCAAAGTCATGAAACTTGAAGTCAATAGACTTCCAAATACAACAAAGTGTAAAGATAAATAGCGGTAAGAGGCAGAGGTAATCACTCTTCCATTTACTAGATTTTGGTTGTGAAGGGATTGCTTGATCCACTTATTATCCTCTCAGTTTTTCGAATTGCATAAGCTGGCGAAGCACTAAAGACTTTGTTTTCATCTTTAGCTTCGAAGATGTCTCTTTTACACGAGTTGCATTTACTTCATTCACGACCCATCTTACAGCATAATCATAGTATTTGCGAGAATAAGTCCTTTCAAAGTCTCTATCTCTATCGGTTGTGGTTGTCCAATCAAGTTCAGCAGTTTGCTTGTCTTCGACTTCATTGTAAAGGGAAGTGCCTTTGATAGGGTAGGCTACAGTAATTGTAAATTGATCAGGTTGGCAATCTTTGAGATAGTCCACGGTAATCTGGATATCCTCTTCTGTCTCACCAGGGTAACCTAGCATAATAAATGTTCCTGCTTCCAATCCTTTCCGACGAGTCATCTTGATCATCTCAGCAACATAGTCTACATCGACTCGTCGATCCATCGCATCGATTATTCGTTGAGACCCACTCTCTGCTCCTATCCATATTCGGAAGCAACCTGCCGTAGTCAGATGGTCAATGACTTCTTCTGTCATCCGATCAGCCCTCGTAATACACTCAAATGGAATCTTTGCATCGAGATCGTTGATAGCTGTTGCAAACTCTTCTAACCACTTATGACTTACTGTAAATACATCATCTACGAACCAAATACTATCTGGGTTGTAAGTGTCCTTGAGATATTTTAATTCTTCTGCGACTAATTGTGGACTTCGACGTCGATAGCTTTGTCCATAGACGGCAGTACTACACCACTTACAAGTGTATGGGCAACCACGCTGAGTCGACACAGTCATCGCACTTTTGCCATGATTATCTTTCCAAGTATCGAGGTAGGGTTGCATGTCGATCTTCTGTCTTGCAGGATAGGGTAGACTATCTATAGGACGGATTCGACTCCGTTCGGGAGTGGTGATGGTTACTCCATTGCTCCGATAAGCGACTCCATCTATGTGCCCATATTCTGAAGTGTTGCCAGCAAGTCTTGTCTGTACAATCTCTAGCATAGTCTGCTCACCTTCTCCGATCACTAGGATGTCAGAACCAATATTGAGATAGTCATCAACATTATGTCTGAGGTCTGGTCCTCCGAGAACGATACAAGAATCTTTGAGTTGAGGATGAGAC
>CALISO010000058.1 GCA_938041445.1 uncultured Saprospiraceae bacterium | reverse complement strand
GGTAATGGTTGGATCACAGATGTCGTCTTCATCGAAGCGAAAAACTGGAAAGTTAGGTATCGATGCTGTGCCATTGTTGATCGGCAACTCAAATCCATGTTGGGCAAAATTGCAGTCGAGTCCTTTCTCATCTGGATTGTTAATCACATGGTAGCTAGAGACTCCATTCGTACTTGTCATATAGATCCGACAGTCAGGACCAAGTTGCATAAATGTGAAATTCGTCGGGAAGGGATCTATAAAGCCATCATACTCTCCAATCAACTCAAACCCATTGTTTAAATCAGATTCCCATAGGTCTAACTGATGCAATTTATCATGGGATGAGATATAGATGAATCGACTATTCGGTGAGAAGGCAAGTCCAGAGTAATTCTCTTGTAAGTCTGTATCAAAGTGACGATAATTGGTAAACTCGCCAGTTGCTCTATCAAAGTCAAAAATATCTAATCCGGTAAACGCATTATAAAACCCATAAAGTTGTCCATTAGGTGAAAAAGCGGACTGACCACCAGAACTATGAAATCGCCTTAATAATTCTTGATGTTCATAATCCTCAGTTCTCTCTAGGCGTATCCCATTTTCATCCAATAGATAGATGAGTCTTTTACCACCTTGCTCTTCTATCAAATAATCAACTATCCACCAATCGTAACCATTCGCATGTTGAATCGATTCTACACAAGCTGAAAAGCGATAACCAAGTTCGTCAATGAGTACACTCTTCTCCAGTACTTCGGTACCCGTATCATGTGATTGAATCAATGAATATCGTAATTTTGGATAAAGTAACGCTGCATTATTCTGTCCGAATGGACCAATTATTGCTTCTTTCTGAATGTAGTAGTATTGATTAGCACCCGCTGGGTCAGGCAATATCGTACTATTCTGAATGCCCAGATAGAATCCAATAGCACAATACGAGTCATAAACGAAACCTGGGATTATTGTATCCCCATTCATCAATACGCCTCCCAAGGTATCCATGAACTCACACCCATTCGTAAAGAACTGGAGCTCTCCTTCTCTGTTGCTAATGACCGCGTTACCATTGTGAATTATATTGTATGCTGATATTTCTCTCAATGATCGCTTACCTCCATTAAAGTCTATGACATAGGCATCAATTCCTGGTATTCCATTTGCACTTGAAGCGATGACCCAATTATAGTCATACTTTGGTTGAGCTGTTAAGGCTGAATTATAAAAAATAAAAGCCAACCCAAATACGATTACATTGAATAAAAATTTTCTCTTCATTACTTAGTTAATCACTAATTTATCTATTGATTGCAACTTACTTGAGGTTTTGAAATTTTGATTCCCAATACGTTTTAAACTTTAAGAACGCTTGAGTCCGATGACTCTCTTTCTGCTTGATTGATTGTCCAAGTGAAGCTGTAGACTTATCATATCCATTTGGGATAAATATCGGATCGTAGCCAAACCCTGTTGTGCCATCAACTTGAGTCGCTAATCGACCTTCCCACCTACCTTCAAAGAATGTCACCTCACCATTTATAATCAGACAAACTACTGCGACAAAGTGTGCCGACCTATCGGTCTTGCCTTGCATTTGTTCTAGTAACAATCCATTATTGTCAAGAGATGTTTCGTGCATATCAGCCCACCTTGCTGAGAATATACCTGGAGATTCATCTAAGGCTTTTACCACAATTCCGCTGTCTTCACTCACTACGATTGGATTGCCGGCATCATAGATTGTCTTAGCCTTGATCAAGGCATTTTGATGAAAACTGGTACCATCTTCTATAATTTCGGTAGACCAATTAATCTCGTTCAGTGTTTTGAAATGATATTCTTCTCCGATTAGGTTTTTGACTTCTTGAACTTTATGACTATTGCCAGTTGCAAAGATGATGGGTGGATAGGGCATAAGGTAGAATTCGGCTTGAGGGTTATGCTTCTGGATTGATTGTCTCATCCACTAATGTATCCAAGTCTCTGAGTTTATTCTTGCAAGCGACGATTAACTCTTTAGCCTTTTTGATTTTTGACTCTATTCCGTCTAGACTGTCGTCAGACTGTAATGATGCTAATATCTCTTCAAGCTCTTGGTATGCTGTGTCAAAGCTGAATGTCGCTTCTTTCTTTTTTGCCATTGTGAGTTAGATTGAGCTGTAAAGATGAGAAGATTTTCTATTTATTGAATCTTACTTAATGTCAGTAGTTGGATTTTTGATGATTTGTAAGGTGTTTTTTACATCTACACTTTTACAACAATCTCTCATCTTGGACTTAATATCAAGGCCATGTTGAGGCATCTTTCCTCCAGAGTTCTTCCAAGTTTCTTCGTTTGGCCATTGAGCATAGGCAATGAATGTGTTTTTCTTGACTCTATGGAGACGAGAGCCTAATCCTCCTTCGTGAATCCTAATGAGCTGGGTAAGCTTTATCCATGCATCAATGAATTGCTCCTCCGTATTTTCTTTGATAATAAATTTGATAATTACTGCAAACATAAATTTGGAGTTATGTTGAAAGATAGAGTGACTAGCACATTGTAAATAGTCTAATCTAGATTAAGTTGTTCGGTGCATTAGCAAAATCCTTTTCAAATGTTGGTCAATTAATCTATTGCGTGAGCTCCCTTTAAACAATTGATAAAACTATTATTGCCAGCATTATCTATATGATATGATAACCTCTGATTGAATCTTTTCAATTATTGTCATGCTTGTCATCGCTAGTGGAAGACTGTTCCACTTACTTAGTTGCTCTCTCCAGTCGATCATTCATTGACTTGCCCAGTCCCTGATCTGGTAAACGTTCTGCAATGATGATGTCGAGATTCAACCGATCTAGCTGATGCAATGTATGGTAGAGTATTGAGGCCGCTTCTGCCAAGTCTGCATTGGGGGATAAGATCACCGTATGAACATTGTCTTGTGTAATTTCGCTTCCAGAGAATTTAATCACACCAATTCGCAGCTCTTTGTATTGGCTCAATGTTCCTTGCAAGTCATCAACTAAGATGGTCTTAGTCATTGGTGCATAGTGCTTTGCTAGCATTCCAGGAGCATCGGGAGTAGCTGTTTCGGATTTGTTCTTAACTTGTAATGTGCCGACGATACCTTCTATGTCTTCCAATGGAATAGATCCGTATCTATAGATTACGGGTTCACCATTTGGGAATCCTACAATTGTAGACTCAAGGCCTCGCTGACAATCGCCACCTTCCAGGACCATTTTGATCTGATCTTGGAAGTAATCTTCTACGTGTTTGGCTTGGGTAGGACTAATCCTGTTGAAAGGGTTAGCACTAGGCGCAGCTAGTGGAAAGGGTAGTGCTTTTAATAATTCTAAGGTCACAGGATGATTGGGTATTCGTACCCCGACTGTATCTTTTCCCGCCGTAATTTGATCTGGTATAGAATCTGATTTTTTCAATATCAATGTCAACGGTCCAGGCCAAAAGTGATCAGCTAACAATTTTGCTTTTTGAGGAAACTCGATGACTATGTCGTCTAATTGCTCAGCAGAATGTAGGTGGACAATGAGTGGATTGAATAATGGTCTCTGCTTGACTTCAAATATTCTATTGATAGCAGTCTCGCTATAGATGTTTCCGGCTAATCCATAGACTGTCTCAGTGGGGATTGCGACCACGTCTTCATTGCTCAGTATCTCTACTGCCTTATGGATATCACTTGAAATGATTGTCATACCGAATTACGATGAACAGCAAAGATAAGCCACTGATTGATTCAATAAGTTTGAGATTACAGAAAACCCTTAATTTTCACAATCACCAATTTCAATCAGTAAGATACCTCCAGTTTCTGTTGTAAATCCATTATCTAACAAGATGTGATCTCCAGCCTTATAGTAGATGTCAGCACCGTTTGAGATGCGATTAGTCGCTTCGATAGTCGTGTTGACAAAGAGTGCTTTGGCAGTTCCTGCTGGGTAGTTTTCAGTTTCTATCGCAGAATCTAGACATTCTTTATACAGTCTATATTGTTTGTCAAATCCTTCAATGCAACCTTCGAAAGTATATACCTCTCCATCTACTGTTGCTTGATCACAGGCGATATCCCAGTTGACATCATCTGCATTCGCTATTCTTTCAACTAAGGTAATAGTCTGTGGACTTTCTGTACTACTTGAGAGTGGTGATGATAACGGATCATTGTAAGTGTAAGAGATGTCAGTTGTGAAACTTGTGTCCCCATAGTTATTGATGATAAAGTATGAGCCAACACCTTCGATATTATCTGGAGAATTATAAGGATCTACATTGAGAAGACTGACCCACACATCACCATTAGGCATAGAACCTTGGTCTCCTAGTTCAATCGATATATTGCCATCCACAAATGTGTAGTTGCCGGCTGCTGATAGATTCGCCTTTTCAGAATCACCTCCACCGACTGCTACTGTAGAAGTGATTGTTGTTGCATTTCCTGCGATGTTTCCATGTCTGATGCCTATCCGATCTAATATTTCGGTGCCACCAGAATTAAACTGATAGTAAGCTAAGAAGTCTGGATCATCGTCTGGCAAGTCTTCCTTAGTGAGGTGTCGATGTGATCGGATTTCATCTTGAGTCAATGCTCGATTCCAGATTGCTACTTCATCTATTTCTCCAGAGAAATTTCGGCCACCCCAACCTTTATAACTACCAATCTTCATCGTATTGATATCAACTGCACTCGGTGTCGTTGAGTGTGTGACTCCTGTTCCGTTTAGATAGAGTGTCACTCCATTAGCATCAACAACCATTGCTACGTGAGACCATTCATTGCTAGGGACAGTCAAGTTGCTATCATACCACCAAGCACCACCTGGCCAGTGATATCCAAGTGTATTATTATCTTCTCTAAAGTTGAGTCCGGTGGACTCATCATCTCCCATTACGATCCCTGCGTATGCAGGTTGGATGCCATTTGGCTTTACCCAAGCACTCATCGTAAATGTGTTTGTTGCGTTGACATCCATAGTCGGCAATTGTACCCAATCTCCATCTGACATAGTCTGGACGGCTAGACCTGGGATAGTGTCTGGATCGCATTGAGAATCAACTGTGATATAGTCTGTTTCTGTATGGGATATTGTATTTCCTCCTGCTGTCACCTCAAGTGTTGCAGTATAGCTGCCATTTGTGCCAAGCACAACTTTAGGATTTCTACTTGTTGCATCGCTGATATAGCTCGGTGCAGGATCAATTGTCCAAGACCAACTTGCATCAGTCTGATCAAGGATCGAGTATGAGTCTAAGTAGACTGTATCTCTAGAACAACGAATCGTATCTGTTGAAGTAATAATCGCAGCACTTTCTGTATAGTCAACAGGTATCTCAGCCTCCCAAACACCTCGACCATATGTGGCTATTCTGATTGTGTTCTGAGCATAGAATGGTTTGATAGTCAGTGCCTTTACTTGGAATGGAAGTCCGCTACTATAGTCTACCCAATCACTTGTCGCAGGATCATAATAGTAGAATCCATTTGTAGTAACTAAGTAAGCTACTCCTCCAGATCCCGGTTGATAAAGAATGTCATTAGTAGATTGGTCATCTAAGATTGCTGTTGTCTCATTTACCCAAGTGATACCAGAATCCGTACTGCTGAACACCTTCTCTCCATTACCACCATTGACTGCTGTCACCCAAATTGTTTCCGGGTTGTAAGGATCAATAGAAAATTCTAGGCGCCATCTATTCGCAGGAATATCTGATAGCTTTGTGAATGACTGCCCACCATCTATGGATTTGTATATTTCACTCCAATCCCAATATCCTCCAGGATGAAAGACACAGTAAAGCACACCTGGATCACTTCGAGCGATTTCTATTTCATAGACATTACCTTCTACCGGAAATGTATAAAGTGTTTCCCAAGTTGATCCGCCGTCTTCCGAAGTTTGGATGGTATTGGACTCACCAGCGTACATTTTATCAGCATAATATGGATCAAAATACAACCCACTTGAACTGCTCTGGACATAGGATTCATTCGGAATCATATTGACAGGTGTCCCATTTACAGTATTGCCTCCTAGTTCATCAGAAAGGATCTTCCTAACACTATGTCCAGACCAATATTGATTGAAGTATGCATTGTTATTGAGTAATGGATTGACGTAACCTGTTGCTTCTTCGACTCCACCCACATTATGTGTATTACCTTCTCCATAGTTTCCTCTGAAAGTTGTATTACCATTATGGTACTTACCACCAACATAGACATCTTCATTCCATCCTGTACCAAATCCCCAAAAGTTGGACGCGATGATACCATTATGTCTGGCTTCGTGAGTATTTAGATTATCAGTTGAAAGATTCAATCCTCCATCAGATACAACCCAGATATCTCCATTTTCTATTTCGAGGGCTTGGATGTCAGCATGGATGTAGTCGAGTCGAGTACTATTTGCAGCACCGATGCTTGTGTATGTTGTACCGCCATCACTCGATTCTGCTAATCTGATAGTCCCTAGCCACATCAGATCTGCATCATCCTGTGAAGCTTCAAAATCAAAGTTGTAAAACCCTTGATGATATCCACTTCCATACGAAGCAACACTCCAAGGCATCACATTCATATCCTGGTATGGGCCTCCGATTTGTCCAGATGGTAAACTCCAAGTATCACCACTATCATTAGATCGATAAAGACCAATCCACCCATTATCACCAGTCTTACTGTTACCAATGAGGGCTGCATAGACTCTATCAGGATCATCAGCTGAGACAGCGATCTTTCCACCTGCATCATTGGCTTCTGAGGCAACTTCCGGAACATACCAGCCAGTATCCTCAATGGAAAATGTGACTCCATTATCGATTGATTTGAATAGTTCCGATCGGATAAGTGATGGATTACTTTTGAGTAAATAGACTACATCTGTATCTGTAGGATGAAAGTCGACATCCCAGATGGCATCATTAAACATATGTGTCCAAGTACTACCGCCATCATCAGATCGATGAAGACCATTCTGAGCAGAGAGATATATATTATCAGAATCATCCGGATCAAAGCTAATCTCATCAACTCGATCACCTACGGTATAAAGTATGGTCCATGTCGCTCCTTGATTAATACTTTCGTAAATAGATTGATTGGCATAAACAAGATATCGATCTTCATCATCTGGATCAATCTGAACGGCAGTAATGCCTCCAGCCAAATCTTCATCAGCAGTAATCAATGACCAATTGAGCCCCTTATCAAATGTATTGAAGACACCACCTGACTCTGTCCCAATCAAAATGTGGTCTTGATCTGTCGACGAAACATCTATGCTATAGACATTCGCATGCTGTGAGAAGAGTTCAGTTGTATTATTTCTATAAGTCTTAAATGGTCCAATGCTTGACCATATATCAGTACTTGATCTTTGTGCTGTAGCTTGCTTTCGTTCCTTTATTCGTTCTGTTCTTTCTCGTTGATCTTTGATACTAGGCACACGGATTTGACCATCGTCTTGACAATATTCATTGACTGCTTTACGCCAAAATTTATAATTCTGAGTATGGATAGATTTCTCAAATTCGTTGACTTTATAGTATTCTGCAAAGAGTTGGTCTACCTCCCAGACATTGACATCATCACTATACATCAATCTAGCCCAATCAGGCATCTCACTATTGGTATTCGGTACAAATTTGAAAAAGACTTGGCTATTTTGCCCAAAGAGCATAAATGTAAATAGCGCTAGTAAAATGGTGATATAAAGTCTCATATTGTCATTTAATGAACCAAAGAATACGTGGCTAAAGATAGTGAAATGTGTTGATTCTATCCCTACATTTGTAATGCAATCCTCTAGACAAAAAGCGCAAGTAAAACATACCTTGAAGAAATCTAAATCAGAGAATACCGATCAGAGCACAACTAGTGAAACCCAAATGGGTAATGATGGGAAACCGATCCAAAAAGTTGGTTCAAACCCAATCTTTCTTGGTATTGGCATACTAATGTTGGTGATTGGCTTGGGATCGATATTTGTTGTTGGTGGACGATTTTTCGTAATGATGGCAATTGTTGGGTTAGTCCTCGTTGCGAAAGGGATGGAGTAGGTTGCTATATTCTGACACTGCTAGTTGATTGAATAGTTGATACAAAATCGTAATTTGTGACCTCAAGGGATGTCCTTGAGTCTTAAAGAAAAAAACATATGAGTAACCAGAATACATTCGTAGCAAGTCCAGAAGCTAAAAGTCAAGCCAAGCAACTCAGAACCTATGCAATTATCGCTTGGGCTGTCGCAATGATTGGCCAGTTTTTATCTATTGCTAAATTGATAAGCGATGATACATTGTACTATATGATTGGGGCAATTGTTGTTATCTTAGTTATTGCAATTTTAGGATCAAGATTTTGGAAGAAAAGTAATCGACTTGACCCCGCTTCAGAAAAGAATCCCACTAAGTTTTTCCTTCAAAATCAGTTGGGAGCAATAATGGGTGTACTCTGTTTTTTGCCAATGTTAATTATGATATTGACTAGTAATAATATCTCAGGTAAGAACAAAGCGATATTGGGTAGTGCTGCAGGAGCTGCAATGACGGCTGCTGGAATCTCAGGTGCAGA